>NZ_FOXR01000086.1:0-1151 GCF_900115765.1 Caldicoprobacter faecalis
AAAATTTCAGAATCAATGGTAATATTGTATTGAGCCATTTCTCATCCCTCCAGTTAGTTTTGGTTTTTACATTTTAATTCTAACCAGAGGGGTGGGGGTGGCTCAACCCCTTTTTACACAATTATATGGACTTAACTCATCAAAATTAGAACCATAAAATTATAGGTACAATATTTAGGTACAATTTTAGGATTGTATTCACCTTTGCGATCTCTTGGGATATCGAGTTCTATTGGACCTAGTTCAGTGCGTACAATCTTGGAACTCTAGCCATTTCTAGTATTGTCTGTATCAGCAGTGGGCTTTTCTCCTTTGGAATAAGGTATACATCCATTTCTGTTTTTAGTATTTCTTGGAAGGATATTTTTAAAGGCTTCCTTCATGAATTTCATGATCTCTTAAGATGTCTGAAAATTATTTTCCTTGATTATTTCCATAACATTTCTTTTGGTAAAACACCTATAAATAAAAAGCTCCTTTCTGATTTATGTTGTTAATTTTCATCAGAAAGGAGCTCCATTATTCATTCATACACAAAATTTGGAATAGCCTCCATTGAAAAATTAAAGTTGTAGATCTTTTGGAAGTTCAGGTACTTTTACAGGAATACCCCCCTGACGCATTGATTCCGCAGCAGCACAACCTGTTGCAACACTCATTCTCCCAGCAATAGGCGTAGCAAGCGGCTCTTTCCCATATATAATCATATCAATAAAATCCTTACAAATTAATGGATCTGCACCACTATGACCTCCTACAGTTTTTTTGATTTCATAAGTGCGATCAGCTAATTCTCTCCACGTATTAGATCTTCTTGTTTTTACCCATACTTTCCCATCCGGTTCAGAATTTTCAATTCTTCCCTCTGTTCCAATAAAAGTATAATTTCGATGATAATCAGGAGTAAAATGGCATTGAAGATAAGACGCTTTTATACCCCCTTCAAGCTCCATGATAACCACATTATTATCTTCAGTTAAGTCCATATAATTGTGTAAAAAGGGGTTGAGCCACCCCCACCCCTCTGGTTAGAATTAAAAATGTAAAAACCAAAACCTAACTGGAGGGATGAGAAATGGCTCAATACAATATTACCATTGATTCTGAAATTTTGCACTATCTTTTTTTAAAAGGAGCTAAAGATGAAGGTA
>NZ_FOXR01000084.1:0-1379 GCF_900115765.1 Caldicoprobacter faecalis
TTTAGAAAATGGGGGGAGTGCGAGGGGGCAGTAATCCCCCTCAATTTATTGAGGGGATACACGGACTCCCTCGCCCTGTTGTTTACATCATCTTACCTATGTGATACCATAATGGTATGAAGAGAGAAACGTGGAAATCCACTGGAACAGCGGTACATCGAAGCCCAGAAAACAAGAGAAAGAGGAGAATGAGTGCCTCTAATTACTCTCAAGGTGCAAATCCATGCAGATTCTCAGACTGAAGCTATCCTCAAAGACGCCATGTGGTGTGCCACTAAGGTATACAACGGCCTTCTGTGGCATCTACGAAAAGAATACGAAGAAACAGGGAAGGTAAATATTTCTCGGAAGAACCTCAACCGCATCTTAAAAGAGCTTCCCAGGGCTAAGGGCTATTATTCAATGTCCGTGCAGCTTACGAGAGATGAAGTGCGAGAAGCATATAAGTCTTTCTTCACACTAAAGAAAAAGGGGCTTGTACAGCATAAGGTTCCCGGTTTCCGCCGTAAGGGCTATTTTTCACCGCTCAAGTACGTGCAGAGCGGCTTCAAAGTAGAAGGGGACAAAGTCACATTGAGTCTGGGCACCAGCCGGGGAGACGGCGTGAAACAGGTCTCTTTTCGCATATCTCACCGTCCTGATATTGAATATGAGCGGGTGCGGGAACTTTCCATCGCCTACGATAAGTTTTCCGGGCGAGTAGAAGCCCGTCTGGTGGTGGAAGTTAAGGCTTGTGAGAACAGTGGGGCGGGGAAAGCGGCGGTAGACCTTGGCGAAACTATACTCATGGCCTGTGCCTTTGATGATGGTAGTGTAATACTCTATTCTGGCAGGTTTATCAAATGTATAAGGCGGTACTGGCAGAAGGTGCGAGCCAACCTCAAACAGAACTCCCGTAGATGGAAACAGATAGCACACCGTAAGAAGAAACAGATAGAACACTTGTTACACATAACTACATCTCACTTTATAGAGGAGTGTGTGAGGCGTGGTGTGAAAGAAATAGTAATAGGGAATCTTAATGGAATCCGAGAGAACATTGACTATGGAGAACAGTTAAACCAGCGTCTGCACGTTTGGCCATATCGTAAGTTGATTAATATGCTCAAGTATAAGGGTGAGCTTGCGGGGATTCTGGTACTTGATAATGTAGATGAAGGAAGTACGTCTATTACCTGTCATGCCTGTGGGGAAATTATGGCTTCCAACAGGAGACACCGAGGGTTGTATGTATGTTCTTGCGGTTGGAAGGCACAGGCGGATGTAAATGGTGCCCTGAATATTTACGAGAGAGCGTATAAGGTATCTCCCGTGAAGGGGAGTAGTGGCCGAGTGGCGCGGCCCGTGGCTGTGTCGTTCCTATTGGGGTGGCACGGTGT
>NZ_FOXR01000083.1:0-1484 GCF_900115765.1 Caldicoprobacter faecalis
TGAAAATTGCAATATTAAATGCAACACTTTTTAAGAAACAGTATGATATAGATATCCATTTTTTACCTCTATGCTTTTGATAGAATATATCATGTTGTCAAGGGAAGGGTGGAGATTTTCGAGCATAAGCGAGAAATACCCGACCTTGACAACATCCCTAATGATATAATCATGTCCTGGCATTTGGGCATACCTGGCCCAAAGGCCTTAACTGTACGTAATCATTACGTTTGTCCCTTGTTGTCTGCGGTATTATACAGTTAACCACATTGGCTTGCACAGTTGTGGCAGCCTATAACCAATTCTTCTACCACTTTTATGTCAGTGCTTATACGCAACAGTTCTTCATAAAAGCACTCTTGTGGAGTTTTATAGCCAAGTATTTTCCTCGGATACTCATTCATCCACCTTTCTATCTCCTTCACCTTTGATAAGGTTATCTCCCGTATCGCTTTACCCTTTGGAATAAAACGCCTTATTATCCCATTCTGCCTTTCATTGCTTGCCCTCTCCCATGATGAGTATGGATGGGCAAAATATGCTTCACTCCTGTACCTTTCTAGAATGCTGGATAATTCACTGAACTCCGAACCATTGTCAGCTGTTATACTGCGAAATACCTTGGGAAATAACTCACCGTACCTATCTTTAAGTTCCATAAACACACTATTTACTGCTCTACTGTCCTTCGAATCCAGTAAGAATATCAGCTCATATCTGGTTTTTCTCTCGGTCAGTGTCAATAGTACTGCATCATTAGAGCGTTTGCCTATTACCGTATCTATCTCCCAGTGCCCAAACTCTTCTCTGTTTTCTGCTTCCTTAGGTCTTAAATCTATGCTTTTCCCCATAACTCGTTTATGCTCTCTCGGTTTTACTTTGTTTCTGGGTTTTAACCTTGGTTTAAGCAATAAGTCGATATTGCGTACCTTAAGATATCCCCTGTCTATGTAATTGTATAATGTTTTTGTACAGACTATCGGTTTGTCTCTCCAGCTGGGGTCCCTTTTACAATAACCTACTATACTGTCTGGAGACCACTTTTTCTCACCCAACATTTTCTCCTCAGCAAACTTAATAAACTCATTAACATATGGGAGCTTAAGATTAGCACCACAATTTTTACGCCGCTTTTCATATATAGCCTGGCCTGCTTCAGGGAAATACGCTTGGTAAGTGGACAAATCAGATTTTAACTGAGTAACAGTACCCCGTTTAACTTCTCTGCTGATAGTACTTGGAGCTCGGCCAAGTTTCCTTGCAATATATCTCATGCTTCTGCCCTCTTTAAGCAAAGCTGCGATTTCTCCTCTCTCGTAAGGATTTAGGTGTTTAAAAGAGCGGCGTTTTGTGGTACAATTGTGTTGAGCCATAGTGAGACCTCCCTGTATGGTTAGTGATTTTTGGATATCTATATCATACAGGATTTCTCACTATGGTTCTATAATTTTTTGGGGTGTTGCATTTAATTTTACAACGAACCT
>NZ_FOXR01000080.1:0-1774 GCF_900115765.1 Caldicoprobacter faecalis
TTATACCATAAAAGAGAGGATGTTTCTATATTTTTATGCCGAAAAATGTTGATTTTTCAAGGTTCAGAGCTCATTTTTTATGTGCGAAGTCTGAGTTACATAATGTTAATTCGTCGGGAGCTTAAGCTTTATAGAAGAACATTTTTAGGCATATCGGCAGAAGTTGTGTCCTCGTCTCTCCAGTTCTTTGTCTAACTCATCCAACATGATATTCGCCAACAGCGGGCTTAGCGGCCCACCTTGGGGAGTTCCTTCTTCTGTACTTACCTTTACTCCGTTTATCATCATCCCGGATTCCCAAGTACATCCTGATTAATTTCAGTGCTCGTTTGTCCCCTATCCGCTTCGCCAGTATTTGTTGCTTTATGATCGCCCAGTTCTCTTTGAGATATGGTAGAAGTTCGTCTACTCCCATCCCATCTATACCGTGGCTCCCTTTATTCGCAACTACTCGCTTGTATGCCTTTGTCATGTTCTCACGTCCAAGTATTTGCTCAAGCATATTACTGGTATATCTTCGTACATCGTTTCTTCCATCTCCTGACGCCGTCGATACACTATGCGCTTCCACTGTCCCCTGAGATTCCATCTCCTCCTCCAGCGGATAGCCCCCTTTCGAGGTTGTCTGCAGTCTTCGCATATCGTTCGAGTACATTAGACTTTCAAAACCTCCTAACGTTCAGCCCTTCCTTATCTCCTATCTCGGATAAGTACTATGGCCTCTGCTGACTTCTCAAGGCTCAGCCATACATCCCTGCATGGGTTGTCATTTCAAAGTTCATTTCCATGACATATCCTTGAGACCTCCCCGAGTAAGAACGATAACTTTCATCTCGTATATCTGCCAGATTTATTGTATGGAGTTCGGGTAGTGTTGGACTTCGTTTTGTTATGCAAACTCGTCCGCCCCAATTCAGCCTCTTATCTGGTTCGTATCCCTCAGACCGAGATTTTGCCTTCGGCTTCCTTCAGATTCCACCTCACGATGGACACCCTTGCGGTTCGGCTAGTGGTTCCCACTACCAAGCCCACAGCGGACTTTCACCGCCTAGTTATCGCCCATGCCGGGCGCACATAAAAAAAGCTCCTTTCTGCCAGAAAGGAGCTTTCTTCTTTATCTATACATAAAATTTTAGGCAGTATTATTATCTATGATCTATGTATCAATTTCGACCATATATAATACCTTATTGTCAATATCATATATTGCCAAAGCAAAGTTAAACGAAGGAGTGGTTTCCAAGTATTTCATGTCAATATCTCTATGCCCCTGTTTATTCACTACTTTCCAATATCCATTAGTAATTTTAGGAAGCCCAACTTCTTCGGCAATTCGGTAACTATAATTTCTATTTCCAGCCGTTCCTCCATACATGAGTAAATTTAATGCATCGGAAAGCGGAAGGGAACTCCAAGTACCGTCCTTTGCAATATACGAAAGGAATTCGGTTTCGCCTTCAACAGTAAAGGTATATCGATATAGGCTCTCTCCATCTCCATGGAATCCACCATGGCTGTCGTACAATCTTTCCCATACTGTGCCTTTAGGGAGCTTTATATCAAATAACCTTTTAAAACGATAAATACCTTCATTCGCCTGAAGAAAATAAAAATATAAGCAAAAAACTATGAAAAGGGATAATGGTATAATCCAAATACTTGCTATATATATGTTAGTTCTCAAACTTCGCAGTTAAATATTGACTGCTAGACCTTGAAAAATCAATAATTCAGCCAATTTATATACCTATTAAGATGCTTTTTTATACTCCAT
>NZ_FOXR01000077.1:0-2017 GCF_900115765.1 Caldicoprobacter faecalis
GGGAAATAAATGCTAGGGAGTGGATCTATTATCATGTTACACGAATTAAAAGCAAAGGGCAAGAGCATTCGTGCAATCGCTAAAGAGACTGGCCTTTCAAGAAATACTGTAAGAAAATACCTGAGAGCAAACGGTATTCCTCAAAGGAAACCGCATCCTAAAAGGGGTTCAAAGCTTGATCCTTACAAGGATACTATTCAACAGATGATAAATTCAGGTATATTCAACTGCGAGGTCATTTATGAAAGGATTAAAGAGGAAGGTTATACTGGTGGCCGTACTATTCTAAGGGATTATGTAAGGCCGTTTAGGCCTCCTAAACAGATTCCTGCTGTGCGCCGCTATGAGACTAACCCCGGCCAGCAAACTCAGGTTGACTGGGGTGAATATACTTACATTGACGAGGAAACTGGCGAGGTGCGTAAACTTTATATCTTTGTTATGGTGTTAGGGTATTCGAGGGCTATATACGTGGAATTTACAAACCGCTGCAATGTCCATACTTTCATTTGCTGCCTCATTCACGGATTTGAATATTTTGGTGGAGTAACTGATATAGTGCTCACAGACAGGATGAAAACCGTAATACTTGGTGTTGATGAGAACAACAGGCCGATATGGAATGCTACTTTTAAGGATTTTGCTGCAACTCTTGGCTTTGTGCCGAGGGTATGCAGGGCACGGCGTCCACAGACCAAAGGCAAGGTGGAGAGTGGTATAGGATTTGTTAAAGATAATTTCTTGCCGGGCAGGAGATTTACAGACTATGGAGACCTAAACCGTCAGGCGATAGAATGGTGTGACAGGAAAAACAAGAGGATACACGGTACAACTGGAGAAAGACCTATTGACCGTTTAAAGGAAGAAAACCTTAAACCCCTACCCGCCCCTGATAAATACCAGAGATTCATGGAAGAGGTGAGGAAAGTTCACAAGGATGGCCTGCTGAGCTTTGGTGGTGTGAGGTATGGTGTACCATGGCAATACAGTGGGAAAGAGGTGGTTGTAAGGGAGAGAAATGGCAAAATAGAAATTCTTTACGAAGGGAAGGTGATAGCAACTCACGAAAAGCGATATCGCTCAAGGGGAGTCGTTTTTCTTAAAGACCAGTACAAGGGGCTTAAAGAAGCGGAGGGCATGATATATCCAAAGCCGATAGCGATTAAGGTGTCTTCTCTAGAAGTGGAGAAGCGTTCTCTGGGGGTTTATCAGAGTCTTTTGGAGGTAGATAGGATATGATAGAGTTTGAGAAAGCACGAGTGCGTCTTGAAGAGTTAGGCCTTTTAAATGCTGCAATTTATCTTGATGCCCTCCTTGAGAAGGCCCAGCGTGAAAATAGTACGTACATTGACTTTCTAAATGGCCTTCTTGAAGCAGAAGTTGTTGAAAGGCAGAGACGTAATATGGAGGTAAGGACGAAGCTTGCCCGGCTGCCGTATAGGAAGACTTTAGAGGAATTCGACTTTACCTTTCAACCCAGTATTGACGAGAAACTGATAAAGGAACTTGCAACAATGGCTTTTATTTGCCGGGCAGAGAACGTAATATTTCTTGGTCCGCCTGGAGTGGGGAAAACACACCTGGCTATAGGGCTTGCCATAGAAGCTCTGTCGCAAGGGATATCGGTTTATTTCAGCAGCCTTACAAGGCTTATTGAGGACCTCAAGAAGGCTTATGAAGAGAATCGATTGGAGAAGCGCATGAGGATATATACGAGGCCAAAACTTCTCGTAATTGACGAAGTGGGATATCTTCCCTTAGATGGTCTGGGTGCGAATCTCTTTTTCCAGCTAGTAAGTGCCCGTTACGAGAAAGGGAGCATAATTCTGACGAGCAATAAAGGGTTTGGGGAATGGGGAGAACTTATGGGCGATCCTGTACTTGCAACTGCGGTATTGGACAGATTATTACATCATGCCCATATAATCAACATAAGGGGCAACAGCTACCGCCTAAAGGACAGGCTAAAAACCGGGCTATATGCTAGCCCGCGTAATAGCGTCTAGTTTTTAAAAAA
>NZ_FOXR01000081.1:0-1604 GCF_900115765.1 Caldicoprobacter faecalis
CTCAAACTTCGCAGTTAAATATTGACTGCTAGACCTTGAAAAATCAATAATTCAGCCAATTTATATACCTATTAAGATGCTTTTTTATACTCCATTTTCCTCTTATAGTACTCGGGAAGCTTTGCAATAAAAGCATCAATTAATTGATCAATTTGTTCACTTGAAAGAAATAAGATTTCTTCCAAAACATCACGAAGTAAGCTGAGTATAAGTTCCAACGCCTCCGCAAACTGTATATCAGCAACTTCATCGTAACATTCGAAAAATAGCTCTCCTAAAGCACGCGGATCCTCCTTTTGCCGTTTCTCCAATGCCAGTATCATATACCTCGTCATAACTATAGCAGTATGAGCAGTAATAACATCGTATGATAACCCTCGAAATTCTGAACCAAGCCTGAGATACGATTTACAAACCTTGAAAAATACTTCAATGCCCCATCGCTTACCATAAAGCTGTATGATCTCTTCCTCAGATAATTCCATGTCAGTAGAAATCAATGCTATCCACTTTTTTCTGTTGTTTCGATCCCTAACATATACAATACGGGCATCAATCATTTCGTTATCCTGGTTATAAAGCTTAACACATACCGATAAAAGATACCTACTTCTCCCACGACGCTTTTTTGCTGAAGAATATATCTGGGATAACGTCCTTTTCTCTCCGTCTAACAAATACTTAACTTTCGGCGTCTTCTTCAATCTTGCAACTACATTGAGCCCTATTTTAGCAATCTCTATGATAGTAGTGGGATAAGCAAACCAACAATCAAATAGTACATGCTTAGACGGAATTCCTATCTTTACAATCTGCCCAAGCATCTCAAGTAGAACCTTCGGAGCACTTGATATTGCTTGTTGTCTTGCTTTATAACCACAGGATCGTTTATCAATCTTCGGATTTGTCTCGGTAAACCTGTTTTTCTTATCCTGTGAACTAAGATGTCTAAATAGCAATGGAATGAGTGTTACTCCATCAGTCCATGCAAGAGTCAATAACCTAAACCCACACTTAAATCTACTTCCTTTCCCTATATGATCATGTACATTTGCCAGTAACTCCACTTTCGTGCTTCTCGGACGGCTGTAAAGAGTATCATCTACAACTATTGCGTTAACTCTACTACCCGAAGTTAGCCTTGAAATTTTGGCAATGATACGTACAGCAAGATTCAGCATAAATGTAGCCCAATTAATAAAAGGCGAATTCAGAAATCTATACACGACATCTTTCCCAAAGCCTGCATTGTGTGTTCCATTGAGTATGTTCATATACATACTTTTCTTCGTGTAAACAAGCTGCAGAAGATACATGAAAATGTAGATTACAGGTATTCCCTTGGATTTATAAGCATTGGCTTTCTTAAGTATCTTGCCAACAGAATATTCTTTGCAAAAAGATAAAATCGATGTAATTATGTTCTTTTCATCGTAAGTATCTTGTGTTAAAATATTCATATAGACATCCTCTCTTTTTGGTAGTTTTGTATTTTTTAACCACACACAATTATACCATAAAAGAGAGGATGTTTCTATATTTTTATGCCGAAAAATGTTGATTTTTCAAGGTTCAGAGCTCATTTTTTATGTGCGAAGTCTGAG
>NZ_FOXR01000076.1:0-2153 GCF_900115765.1 Caldicoprobacter faecalis
TACCATAAAAGAGAGGATGTTTCTATATTTTTATGCCGAAAAATGTTGATTTTTCAAGGTTCAGAGCTCATTTTTTATGTGCGAAGTCTGAGATATGTTAGTTTTTTTCATTTTAGTTACCACTCTCTATAATCAATATACTTACACTAATAGGATGTAATACGTGCGTCTGTTGGCATAACCAAGCCCAGTTATTTACTATAGTAGCAAAAAGGTCACCCATATAATTATTATCCAAACTGAAATCAAAAACATCCTCAAAAAGTAGATGATAAGAAGCAAATGCTGTATCTACGTAATATCCAGTTACGTAAACGGTTACTTTATGTAGTGAATAGAATAAATCGGGATTATCCGCCTTTTCAAATACAGGTTTCCATGTGTCTGTCGTCTTACGAGTAAATTTTATGTAATCAACATAGCTCTGATACTTGAGAGTAGAACGAATCTTAGATGTAAACGGCCCGCTTGCTGTAGGCCCTTCGTAATAAGGAATATCTTTAACAGAATATTCAACAAGAGTAGCCGAACACGTATATCCCTTATTTCTTGCTATTTGTGCTGCGGCTAACCATGCCAACTGTAAAGGACTATATGTTGTAGAGCTATTTGTCGAAACAAGTTTAGACGATTTTGTATCAGATAATTAAGCAGAATTAGTATAAGTTTCTGCCACATAATCAATAAAGGCGTTCAACTCTTCATTGGTCATGGTTGCGAATATTTCATCAGCATTTTCAAGAGTTATTTTAGGGAAGATTGACTCTTCTGAAGCAGCTAATACTGAAATGCTTGTTGACAAGAAAATACAGACTGCAAAAAACAGACTTACAGATTTCAGTAATAGCTTTTTCATATTAATCATTCCTCCCTTTTCTTATGTAATTTTTTATTGATATTATAGCAAAAATTAACTAAAATTACAATATGTCTCTTGTAAAATTAAATATAAAATCCCAAAAAAAACCAAATTGAAAATTTAACTTCCACCCCCATGGTTATGAAATGTGGAACTTAATCTTGCAAGTCAACATATGGATTTTAATCCTGCAAGATGATATACTACTTTTAAGTATTACCCTTTACAGCAGTACCTGCCTCAAATAGAAAGGGGCAATTATCATGCCTAAGTTTAAACACCTTACACTCGCTGAGAGAAAGGCTATTGAGAATTATCTCAACGATTCTCTATCCTTCAAAGCCATTGCAAAAGAGCTCGGTAAGGATTGTACTACTATATCCAAGGAAGTTAGAAAACATATTACACAGAAAAAGACTGGGGCATACGGCAGAGCATTTAATAATTGTACTCATCGATTTGACTGTACTCATTCCTATCTCTGTGACAGCGGTAATTGCAGGAATCATTATTGCCGTTTCTGCTCTAAATGTTACCTGGTGTGTCCTGACTATGAGGAATATCTGTGTCTGTGCTTTCAAAACCACATTATGTATGTAATGGCTGCAAAAATCTTAAAAGCTGTACACTTAAAAAATCTTTCTATGTTAAAGAAGATGCTCATCAAAAGTATAAACTATTACTCTCTGAATCACGAAATGGAATCTCTGTTGATGAGGAAGAGATTCTACGGCTTGATAACATCATAAGTCCCCTCATTAAAAAGGGACAGTCTTTACACCATATCTGTTCTAATAACAGGGATGTTATTATGCACAGCGAAAGAACTATCTACAATTATGTTGATTATGGGCTTTTTACTGCTAGAAATATCGATCTTCCGAGGAAAGTAGTATATCGGCCAAGGAAGAAATCAGCTGACCATTTTAAAGTTGATAAATCCTGCAGAGTTGGCCGTACCTATGAAGACTTTCTTAACTTTTTAAAAGAACATCCCGATACACCTGTTGTTGAAATGGATACTGTAGAAGGCACAAAAGGTGGGAAGGTTCTCCTTACAATCCACTTTATCGATTCTAAGTTTATGCTAACATTTATACGGGATGCCAACACTTCTCAGTCTGTTATTGAGATCAAGTCCAAATTTTTGTGTAAAATTCCCTCTGGCTAGAATCAGGTTAAATTATCACCACTGATCTTTAAATTTTACTGCTTCCGGCTTCTTTTAGGTCAAGGATTCGCTATCGCCGGGCTGCGCCCGTCCTTGACCTAAAAGAGCCTCCAGCAGTTTTAT
>NZ_FOXR01000075.1:0-2266 GCF_900115765.1 Caldicoprobacter faecalis
TTATACCATAAAAGAGAGGATGTTTCTATATTTTTATGCCGAAAAATGTTGATTTTTCAAGGTTCAGAGCTCATTTTTTATGTGCGAAGTCTGAGTTCTGTATATGTTTCCCTTTTATCTACAGCGCTACAAGTTATATTATCGGCTTTGGGTGGTTATATACTTGTACAAAAGGAACTGCCGTTCCAAAGAATGATGACATCTTTTATTCTCCTTACTATGATGATACCAGGAGATCTTACTTTGATCTCTATATATCAAGTTAACAAGCAATTAGGGTTACTTAATTCATATACAGGTTTAATTGTAAATGGTCTTATTTCTGCTTTTTGTATATTGCTTATGAGAAATTATTTTTTAACAGTTCCTGCATCTTTGGCGGAGTCAGCTAGATTAGATGGTGCTAGTGAGTTTAGAATTTATTGGAACATATTTTTGCCTTTATCTATTCCAGGTTTAGCAACAGTTTCTTTTCTGGAGTTTGTTGGAAAATGGAATTCTATTATGATACCGGCGACTTTGATAACGGAACAGAGGCTTTATACTTTACCGTTGATGCTAAAGAGTATTATTGTTGATTCTTCGTCTATTTCTGGAATACCCCCAGCACCAGATAATGCCGTTATGGCTGCTATTGTCATATCTTCTATTCCTCTTGTATTTGTTTATATCTTTGCACAAAGATTTTTACTGGAAGGAATTACACTAGGAGCAAGCAAGGAATAATTGTGGGAAGAGTTTTAAGGAGGAAAATTATATGGAGACAATAAAAAAAATTGAGGTATTTATTGATAAAGAAAAAGAAGGGACATACTTTCAAGTACCATTTGAAGTTCCAGATGATGTGTCAAGAATAGATATAAAATATTCCTATCCGAGATACTTAACAGTAAAAAACGGAATATCGGAAAAAATATACGAAAAAAATATAATTGACCTTGGTTTGGTAAATGCTGATGGGGAATTTGTAGGTGCTTCTGGTTCCAATAAAACTCATATTTGGGTAAGTGAATATAGTTCTAGTTTAGGATACGCTAAAACCAAAATAAAAAAGGGAAAATGGGCAATTATAGTTGGGGCTTATAAAATTATGGATGGTGGTGTTTCGGTTGAATACGAAATTACCTTTACACATAAAGAGCGAGTTTTGTTGAAAGGTGATTTACATGTACACACTTTGTGTTCAGATGGAAACTTAAGTGTGGAAGAAGTAATTTTTTTAGCTAAAAAAGCAGGCTTGGATTATATTTTTATTACTGATCACAATAATTATTTCCATAACAATACTCTAAGAAGTGACGATGATATTACTGTTATGCCCGGCGTGGAATGGACACATTTTAAAGGTCATGTTAATATGTTGGGAATAGAAAAAGCGTTTGATGGTGTTTACTACACCAATACTCTTGAAGAAACTCAAGAAAAATTGAGAATAGCACGCGAGAAAGGAGCAATTGTATCAATTAATCATCCTTTTTGTACTGATTGTGGCTTTAAATGGGGTCTCGAAAATGTAGAATATGATTGTATTGAAATTTGGAATGGGCCGATGAAAAGGTCAGAAATGGAATGTATTAAATGGTGGCATGATGAACTGTGTAAGGGGAGAAAGATACCAATTGTTGGAGGAAGCGATTTTCACAAGCATGAAATAGGTAGGGGTATAGGTTTACCTACAACGTGTTTATATTCTATATCAAGGGCGCCATCTGATATATATGCTGCTATTCGTGAAGGAACCGGTTTTGTTACTTATATGCCTAATGGACCTACAGTTTATATGGAGTGTGATGGGAAAATTCTGGGGCAAACAGTTGAATATAGATCAGGGATAAAAATAAATTTTGTATTTGCAAAATTACACAAAGATGACATAATTAAAATAATTACAAATAAAAGTGTTGAAGAAATAACTTGCGATGCTGATGTGAAAGAAATGGTAGTTGAAAAAGAACTAGACAATGTTATGTTTTATCGAGTGGAAATATATAGGCATTATATAAACGATTTTCCATCATTACCAGTGCTAATATCTAATCCTTTGTATGTAGATTGTGAATATTAAGTGATAATTTCTATTATGTGCGAAAATTGCAATTTTCAACAAATTTATGCATCACACCCCTTGAAGTTAAGTCCATATAATTGTGTAAAAAGGGGTTGAGCCACCCCCACCCCTCTGGTTAGAATTAAAATGTAAAAACCAAAACTAACTGGAGGGATGAGAAATGGCTCAATACAATATTACCATTGATTCTGAAATTTT
>NZ_FOXR01000071.1:0-3491 GCF_900115765.1 Caldicoprobacter faecalis
AAAATTTCAGAATCAATGGTAATATTGTATTGAGCCATTTCTCATCCCTCCAGTTAGTTTTGGTTTTTACATTTTAATTCTAACCAGAGGGGTGGGGGTGGCTCAACCCCTTTTTACACAATTATATGGACTTAACTCTATTTTGGGCATCACTCGCGGAGTGAACCGCGATCATATAGTGAGGGCCGCTTTGGAGTCCATAGCATATCAAACCATGGACGTTATAGAGGCTATGCAGCAAGATTCTGGCATTCCGCTAAAGGCATTAAAAGTGGACGGGGGAGCGTGTGCCAATAACTTTCTTATGCAATTTCAATCCGATATCCTTGGTGTGCCGGTTATTCGGCCTCAAAACATCGAAGTCACTGCTCAGGGCGCTGCTTTTCTGGCAGGCCTCGAAGCAGGGGTGTGGAAGGATACAGATGCACTTAAGGCTCTGTGTGTGGAAGATAGGACATTTTATCCCAATATGAGTGCCGAGGAAAGGGCCAGGAAGTATGCCGGATGGAAGAAAGCGGTGCGGCGCAGCATGAATTGGATGGATGCGGACTGACTGTTTTATAGCTATTCCAATAAAGGGGTGTTTAGTGAACCGAAGCGCGGGGATAAACCCTTGCGTGCATTCGTTTAAGGATGCCCTTCAATTTATTGAGGGGAGGACGTTACGCTATATAATAACCGCTTATATTGTGAAAAGAGGATTGGAGGTGCGAAAGATATGGAGTTTATGGATGTAATTTCAAAGAGAAGGGCTATCAGGAAGTATAAAAAGGACCCAATTCCTGAGGAGAAGCTACAGAGGCTTTTTCAGGCGTTAAGGCTTGCGCCGTCGGGGAATAATCGTCAGCCCTATAGGTTTATATTTGTGAGGGATGAAAAAGTTAGGCGTGAGATAGTGCAGCGCGCCTGCTATCAAGATTTTTTATACGATGCGCCGGTTATCATGGTTGCGTGTTGCGAACCTGGCAGGTCGTTTGACACGGCCATTGCGGTTGATCATCTGGTGTTGGCAGCCACCAATGAAGGCCTAGGTACCTGCTGGGTTGGTTGGTTTGATAGGGATGCGGTCAAAGAGATTTTGGGCATAGAGTGCAACATGGATGTACCCATATTGGTTCCAATAGGATACCCAGATGAAAGCCCACCGGCCAGGCCCAGAAAAACATTAGAAGAATTGGTGAAGGTCATGTAAACAGAAACGGCGAATGTTCAAATGTTGAGCATTCGCCGTTTTATTTAAGATTTGTGGCATCAGATAACCTCCAGGTAATCCCTATCGGGCAGTTCTGGGAATTTGGCTGTGGGAAGCGTTTGATACCAGTATGCTACCGATGCGATATCATCCTGCAGCGGTAGATACCTCCCACCGGACCTCCAGCCCAGTGCTTGTATGGTAACTCTAATGTCATTTTCGAATCTTATGGGGTCCATGATATGCCATCTATAAAGCCCAAACCTCATCTGTGAACGGTAAAGCCCGTCAGGTCTAATGATTTGGGGTAAGCCCGAATATGGTGTGGTAAATTCTTGGTATTGGTGTGTCTTTGGGTTTTCAAAGTTGTATGAACCGCCGAAATAATCCTCAGTGCCGGTGCCACAGATGGTAGGATATTCATCGTCGCCATCTATGTAGAACTTTATCTCTCCTTCACCCCACCAGCCGTTGTTGTTGACGCCCCAAGCCAGATAGGTGCCTACATAATGTCCCTTGCCTTTTACACCGTCCAATATGGTATATACCTCTTTGTATGGAAGGGGGTTTTTCCTGCGGAACTGCGCGTGGAAGTATGCCGCATCTTCAGGCACCTCTGTTAGGGCGTAGTCAATCTGGTAGTATAAAACCATCTCCTGAAGCCCAATGTTTGTCATGGTCATCTTGCATCTCTTTCTGAAGGGCATCTCCCAGTAACAGTTGAAACCGCTACCGGGGTTTACACAGACGGCCAAGGAAGAAACCTGAGCGTATTCGCCCCATCCGCATGCAAAGAAGTCGCCTACCGGGCATTCAACCGATGGGATATCCTGGTCGTCCCAGTATATCCGTAAGATGCTGTGGCGCCAATGCCCTGTGGGAGTCATCCAGATGTGTTGTATAGCGCCGGGGCCTTCAATGTCTGCTAACACAAATGTTTCACCTGGCTGTATCTTTACAGCAGGGGAAATTTTCCACCCTTTTCCCAGCTCCCTGGCGGCATGGGCTCCTAAACCTTCTTCCGCCCTTGCACCGCCGCCCTTTTCTCCTGTGAAGTTTTCGGGGCTTATGGAGCGGGTTTTGGCATTGGAGAGGCGGGAAAGGTTACCCAAATGCATCCCCAAACCGTTGAAATATTTCACGAGGATCACTCCCCTTGTATTTTTTACTCAAGGAAATTATATCACCTTTTTCCAGTTTTTTAAACTCTTTTGTTGTTAAGGTTTAGCTTTTGAATAAAAGTTAAACCATAAATAGGCATGCACTATTTTACCTTTTCCACATTTTTAAGCAGTATTTCGCCTTTCAGTTTTACAAGCTGAAGGTCCTTTTGCTGGACTACCTGAGAAAAATCCTGCATTGCGTGGTCTATTCTCTCATTGAGCTCATGGTCCGGCTTTTGCATGCGGGATTTAGCGGTTTGCCATGCCTTCTCCATATTTTCTAGCAAGGCGGCGGCATCCTTCCATTTGCCGGCTTCGGCGTTGATTAAGATCTCCTGCAGGTAGTATTTGACCTCCTTGATCTCAGGGGGAGCCTTATGCCTGTACAGATTGAAAAATTGAGGATAATACCGGTACAGGCCATTGGCGGCAACCAGCGTTTCTTCTTCGTTGTGCGCCATAATGGTGCTGGTGAGCGTATCGAGCTGCTTCTCAAACTGGGAGATCAACACATCAGGAGCGCCGTCCTTTTTGGCCTGTGGCTCGTAGTTGTTCCACAGCTCGTTTATGGTTTTGATTCTCCTCTCAAAATCTTGCCAGTTTATGGTTAGCTGGGCTTGCTGTATATCCTGATTTTGATTTTTTTGTTGTTTCCCCTGCTGTTGTTGACCCTGTTTTTGTCCGCTCTGGTTGGATTTTTGTTGGCCTTGGTTGCCTTGTTCATCATTATTTTCCTTTTGAGAAGCGTTCATTTGCTGTCGTACCATTTGGGTACGCTGATCTCTCACCTTTTGTATTTGTTGGATCATATTGTCGGTTTCTTTTTCCATTTCGGTGAGGGCCGAGGGAAGATCTTTTTTTTGTTGCTGTTGTTCGTTTTGCCCTTGCTGTTTGTTATTGTTTTGGCCCAGCATTCTGGTACATGATGTCGAAGATAGTATTAATACTATTATCGCTAATATGGCTAACCATCTTTGATGACCAAGTTTTTGCACCAATATCACCTCGGTTATTAGTATTTCCTTTAAAGTTAAAAATTTATTACTCAAACTTCGCAGTTAAATATTGACTGCTAGACCTTGAAAAATCAATAATTCAGCCAATTTATATACCTATTAAGATGCTTTTTTATACTC
>NZ_FOXR01000068.1:0-3714 GCF_900115765.1 Caldicoprobacter faecalis
TTATACCATAAAAGAGAGGATGTTTCTATATTTTTATGCCGAAAAATGTTGATTTTTCAAGGTTCAGAGCTCATTTTTTATGTGCGAAGTCTGAGTTAAATAAAATTATCCGACATCATTGTTTAAAAAACAGATTTAGATTTCATTTTTGATATCCTAACATTTTCTTATACTCTGATGGAGTATAGCCTGTAATTTTTTTGAAAACCTGTCCAAAGTATTGAGGGTTATTCCCATATCCAACACATTTCGCAATATCAGAAATTTTACAACAACTTTCTTCTAATAATAATTGCTTAGCTTTTTCCACCCTCTTCTCCATCAGGTATGCGGAAAAATTTTTCCCTACTTCCTTTTTAAATAGTTTGCCTAAATAATCTACATTCATATAAACAATTTTTTCAGCTATCCAAGAAAGGGAAAGGCCTTCAAAATTTATGTTTTCTTCTATAACCTTTAAAACCGTTTTAATAATTTGACTATTTTTTTCTTGATTTTCTTTATAATTACCCTCTGTAATTTCCTGTGCTATAGACATGATAAAGTTAAATATCTTATCCAAAGTAGCAATGTTTTGAAGCTTTGAAATCTGTTTCATATACTCATTAAGGTTTTGAAGCTTTGCCTGGCGGATAATTGAAATGTACAATTCTATACATAGTGTTCGGACTATATCAGGCTCGAATTTATTACTATTTAACTTTGTAAAAAATGTTTTGACTTCTTTACAAACCGCATCCACATTTCCGCTTCTAATCAATAAAGCCAAATGTTGATAATCAAAATTTATAATTGATTGTAATAACTGTTCTTTTTTACCTACATCATCCCTGGTAATAATACAGTCCTCACCCAAATAAAATCGGTACTCAAGATATTCCATTGCTTCATTATACAAATCCGGCAATTGTTCAAAAAAACCTTCTGAACTTACAGCCACTGTAAAGCTAAGACCACAATAGTTATAAAAGCTTCGTTTTATTTCTTTTAAATAAGAAAACAGCTTCTCAAGTGGAATTGCCTTCTGCAGCAATAGCACATTTTCACCAATTATCGTGCTAAGTAAAGAGTAATCCTTTTCACAATAATCCAATAAATTCTTTAAAGCAAATCGTTTTTCAAACTCATTATTATCATCCAAACGAAAAAGTAATAAACGCATTTTTCCAGCAGGCAATTTTAATAACTCTTTAAAATAAACAACATCTTTTTCATCCCTTAATCGCCCCATCACACAATCTCGAAAGAACTGTTCTTTTACATAAGGGATTACTCTTTGTAAATCTTCCTCCATTTTCTTTATAAATTTTTGTCGCTCCTTGTTTTGTTTTAGCTCTTCTATTACCTTACATAAGACCCTGATAATTTCGTCTTCATCGCATGGTTTCAGGAGATAATATTTAACCCCATACTGCATGGCTCTGCTTGCAAAATTAAACTCTCCATACCCTGATAAAATTATAAAAATGATATCCGGAAACTCTGTTTTAACTCTTTCTATAAGTTCCAATCCATCCATTCCCGGCATCTTAATATCCGTAATTACAATATCTGGATTCATATTTCTTATTTTCTCATAGGCTTCTATTCCATTCTCAGCATCTTCTACTTGGATGCCCAAAGAATCCCAATTTACTAATTGTACAATACCTTCCCTGATTATCCACTCATCATCTACCAATAAAAGTTTATACAAATTCATCACCTCTTTTATAAGGAATAAAAATACATACCTTAGTTCCCTCTCCCAAAGCACTGCTTACATTTATACCGTAATCCATCCCAAACATAATCTTAATTCTCTCATTTATATTTTTAATACCGATACCAGAACCTCTGGGTTCAATCTCTCCCTTATTTAACTTCTCAACAAAATCCTTATCCATTCCCGGACCGTTATCTTCAACCCAAATTTTTAACCCTTTTTCCAATGGTTCAATCCATACCTTTATTTCACAAACACCCAAAATCTTTTCCAAACCATATTGAATAGAATTTTCTACTATAGGCTGAAGAGAAAGCTTGGGAATCATATATTCCCAATAATCTTGTGGAATATCCATTGAAAAGCTTAATCTTTCTCCATATCTATATTTCTGTATAATAATATAATCTTCTAAAATTTTCATTTCTTCTTTTAATGTAATAATTTCACTTTTATTGCTAATGGAATTTCTCAATAAACTTCCCAAAGCTTTAACCATAGAAGCTATTTGATATTGTTTATTAAATCTTGCCATCCAATTAATTGAATCCAATGTATTGTATAGAAAATGGGGATTAATCTGAGCTTGTAAAGCTTTAAACTGAGACTCCTTAATTGCAATTTGCTTCAAATAGTTCTCTTTTATCAATGTATTAATTTTATCCACCATTAAATGAAAATTATATTCCAGCTCAGCTATTTCATCTCCTTGTCTCTTTATATTCACACCCATTTGTGCAATCTTTTCAAATTCTCCCTTTTCTACCATTTTCATTTTATTTGTTAGTCTTCTAAAAGGTTTAGTAATCTCACTGGAAAATAACAAACTTAAATATATAACCAGTACAAAAATACCAACATAAACCAAAACTAAAATTGTATGAACCACTATAATATTCTTAAAAATGCTTGAATAAGGCAAAAGATTAACAAATTTCCAGCTAGTCCACTGAGAAGTAACATAAGTAATTAAATACTTTTCCCCTTGAATGTTACCGATAAAATATCCCATTTTTTTATTCATTCTGTATACTAACTCATTAAACAAAAATTGATGATTGTTCTTTTGATATATAACTCCATTTGGCGATAATATAGCAAAATTTAAATCATATTCACTTGTCAATCTTCGATTTGAAAAATTATTAAATAGCTTTTCCGGATCAATCCGAATAATAACTAATCCCAGATTTTCTAATTCTAACTTAGGAATAGACCTTACCACTCGTGCAGCAATAATGAAAGGATCAAAACGACAAGGACCAATCCATACGATTCCACCTTCTCTTTGAATAGCCTGGTTTCGAATAAAATCTAACCTTTTTGGGTCTATTTTAGCGGTATCCCTTCCCCATGAATACTGATTACCTTTGATATCAACAATATTAATAGAAGAAATATAATTTTCATCAAAAAACCATGTAAGCATCTTTTTATTGAAATTATTCAATACCTCATATTGATTATATGAATTGTCGTCATGTCGAACAATAGCTAAATATTCTTGTACCTCTTTACTAGACAGAATATCAAAAGAGATTTGATCTATTTTGTTTAGTCTAATATCTACCATTTCTGATAATAAAATCAAAAATTCAGCTGACTTTTGGTATAATTGTTCCTCATAAATATTAAAAGATAATTGCAATGCTGCAAAACCTGTAGTAATAAGAATTAAAGATATAGAAAAAAACATAATAATCAGTTTTTGATTAATCTTTAAATTAGTAAAAAATTTTTTCATATAGATCCACATTTCATTCCTTATGAAATAATAATTGTTATTTGTCTTACAACATACTATATTTTTATATTATTTTGCAATCGAATTTTTGTCAAGGTGGATCAAGTCCAAATTTTTGTGTAAAATTCCCTCTGGCTAGAATCAGGTTAAATTATCACCACTAATCTTTATTAAATTTTACTGCTTCCGGCTTCTTTTAGGTCAAGGATTCGCTATCGCCGGGCTGCGCCCGTCCTTGACCTAAAAGAGCCTCCAGCAGTTTTAT
>NZ_FOXR01000066.1:0-4002 GCF_900115765.1 Caldicoprobacter faecalis
TGAAAAGAAAAAAGGAAAAGGTAATATCGATAAGTTGAACTATTGTTATCTAACTCTAGCTAGAGGGGATTTTACACAAAAAATTGGACTTGATCCTTTATATAAGAGTAAAACTCTAAAGAATTGTTATGAGTTTACAAAAGTCTAAATACTTTATTATAAGATAGGGAGGTATTATAAATGAGGCTAAAAAAGGTTTTTGTAGTGCTTTTGTGTATTAGTTTTGTTTTATCGTTGGTAGTAGGGTGTACATCTAGTGAAACTGCGGATAAAGAAGGACAAAAACAAGAGGGTGAATCTGTATCTAAACAAACTGATCAAGAAGAAGAGGCAAAAGAGGATGAAGATGTCCCACCTTACCTAAATAAAGAGGGGTTTCCCATTGTAAAAGAACCGATTACCTTGAGGTTCATGGTAAGGCAAACACCTGTTCAACCTCCTCATGAAGAGATTTTTGTGTGGCAGGAATATGAAAAGATGACTGGAGTAAAGATTGAGTGGATTAATGTTCCTGATACAGATTTGGCTGAAAAAAGAAATTTAGCTATTGCATCTGGCGATTTACCGGACGCATTCATAAGATGTAACTTTCCAGATTTAGATGTATTGAGGTATGGGGAACAAGGGATTTTCATTGAATTAAACGATTTAATTGACAAATATGCACCTAATTTAAAGGCTTGTATGGAAAAATATCCAGAAGTTAAAAAGGGTCTGCCAGAATATAACGGTAAGATATATGCTACACCCGTTCTTTTTGATTCGGAAGCTATTCAAATGGGAACAAGGCTTTTTATAAGGAGAACGTGGGTTGACAAGTTGGGGTTATCAATGCCCACTACTACTGATGAACTATATAATGTGTTGAAGGCTTTTAAAGAAGGAGATCCTAATGGAAACGGGCAGGCTGATGAAATACCATGGACTAGTTCGGATCTTACTGCCATAGAAGGCGTGTTAAAAGGAGCCTGGGGATTACAAAATAGGGGAAGTAAACATCCTTATGTTGATATGAATGAAGAAACTAATGAATTACGCTTCATTTACACTACTGATGAGATGAAAGAATTATGGCAGTACCTTAATAAGTTATATGTAGAAGGGTTATTGGATCAAGAAATTTTTACAATGGATCATCCTAAATTAATAGCAAAAGGTGAACAGAATTTAGTAGGAGCATTTTGTTTTGTAAATTCACAAGCAATTGGTGCTACACATGAGAAAGAATATGAAGGAATTCCAGAAGCTCTGGAGGGGCCACATGGGCATAAGATTTGGGCAGGAAAAGGACCTGTACTTAGTTCAAAAGGCTCATTTCAAATAACAAGTGCATGCAAGTATCCTGAAGTTGCTATAAGATGGATTGATTACTTCTATTCTGAAGAAGGTGCTACGTTTTTCTACATGGGCGTAGAAGGCGTAACATATAAGAGAAATCCAGACGGTACTTTAGAATATACTATACCAGAACTCGAAAGCATGCCTGAAGGGACTTCCTTTGACCAGATTGTTGGTAAATACACACCATATATGGGTGGTGGTAATCCACAAATTACCATGACGCATTATTTTAAAGGAGGGGAGACTCATCCTATACCTTTAAAAGCGGCACAGAATGTGGCACCTTATGCTCCGAAAGAAATATGGGCTGGATTTAACTTTACCATAGAAGAAGCAGAGAGACTTAATGAGTTGCAAAGTGATATTCACTCTTATATAAATACTATGAGAGCTGAATTTATTAGCGGCAAAACATCTTTTGATCAATGGGATGAATATGTACAACAAATAGAAAAAATGGGATTAAAGGAATATATGGAGATTTATCAGAAAGGTTATGAACGATATAAAAGTAACTAAAATTTACTAAAATTAAACCAAGAGATGATTAGAGACACACTTAAAGCCTAACAAAGGCTTTAAGTGTGTCGTCACAAATTTTTATAAAAAGGTGAAGTGAAAATGGATAAGAACAGTAAAATTTCTAGAGATAGTCTTTTATATGATCTTATAAAAAATAAAACATTGTATATAATGATATTGCCTGTTACCTTGTATTTCATAATATTTTCTTACTGGCCAATGTATGGTGTTCAAATTGCTTTTAAGAATTTTAACGCTGCAAAAGGGATAATGGGTAGTCCATGGGTGGGATTTTATCATTTTGAGAGATTTTTTCATAGTTATCATTTTGTAAATCTGATAAGGAATACAATTACTCTTAGTGTGTACCAACTCATAGCGTCGTTTCCAGCTCCTATTATATTGGCACTTTTATTAAACGAAGTTACCAATAGTAAATTCAAGCGGGTTGTACAAACAGTAACTTATGCTCCACATTTTCTGTCTACAGTGGTAATAGCTGGAATGTTGACAACTTTTTTATCTCCTCGAACGGGAATAGTCAATCATTTGATAGAAGCTTTAGGAGGAGAAAGAATTTATTTCATGGGTGAACCTTTTTGGTTTAAACATGTATACGTATGGTCAGGAGTATGGCAGCATACAGGCTGGAATGCTATTATATATTTAGCTACATTAACTAGCGTTGACCAACAGTTACATGAGGCAGCAATTATTGATGGTGCAAATAAAATCCAAAGAATATGGTATATTAATATACCAACTATTATGCCTACAGCTATAATATTGCTTATATTAAATTTAGGGCAGGTAATGAATGTGGGATTTGAGAAGGTATTTTTGCTACAAAATGATTTAAACATGAAATCGTCAGATGTTATTTCTACTTATGTGTATAGAATGGGATTGCTTGGTGCTCAGTATTCCTTTTCTGCTGCGGTAGGTTTATTTAATTCGGTTATAAATTTTATTCTTATAATAATTGTGAACTATATATCTCGTAAAGTTAGTGAGGTTAGTTTGTGGTGACAAAAAGGAGTGAAAAAAGGAATGAACACAATAGCAAGAGCAAGAGTAGATAAAATTTTTGATACAGTTAACATAATTATTCTTACATTAGTGCTAGTAATTATTCTTTATCCTTTAATCTTTGTTGTTTCAGCTTCTTTTAGTGATCCTGTGCGTGTTTTACAGGGTCAAGTTTGGCTATGGCCCAAGGGATTTAATATAGAGAGTTATAAATTAGTTTTTTCACATGACCAGATTATGATAGGGTATAGAAATACAATATTTTATACGTTGTTAGGCACATTTATAAATCTTGTAATGACAACTCTTGGTGCATATCCTTTATCTCGGCGTGATTTTCGTGCGAGGTCATTTTTTACTTTCATATTTGTATTTACGATGTTTTTCAGTGGGGGGTTGATTCCTACGTATTTGGTAGTAAAACAGTTGGGGCTTTTGGATACAATATGGGCTCTATTATTACCAGGAGCCGTAAGTGTATGGAATATGACGATTATGCGTAATTATTTTCAGACGAGTATTCCTTTTGAATTGCAGGAATCGGCAATGATAGATGGATGTGGGAACTTAAGTTTGCTTTTAAAGATAGTACTCCCATTGTCAATACCCATCATAGCCGTCATGATTATTTTTTATGGTGTAGGACATTGGAACAGTTTTTTTAATGCTTTAATTTATCTTACGGATCAAAATAAATATCCATTACAGTTAGTGTTAAGATCAATTTTAATTAAGGAAGAAACAGCTGAAATGATTGCTGCTGATGATTCTGTAATCAGAAGGCAAATGATGGCAGAAATATTAAAATATGCTGCAATAATAGTTGCTAGCTTGCCAGTTCTTTTATTATATCCATTCTTACAGAAGTATTTTGTACATGGGATCATGGTAGGTGCTCTAAAGGGTTGATATTTTCAAAATTAACTTTGGGAGAAGTAGTAAGTACGGATCAAGTCCAAATTTTTGTGTAAAATTCCCTCTGGCTAGAATCAGGTTAAATTATCACCACTAATCTTTAAATTTTACTGCTTCCGGCTTCTTTTAGGTCAAGGATTCGCTATCGCCGGGCTGCGCCCGTCCTTGACCTAAAAGAGCCTCCAGCAGTTTTAT
>NZ_FOXR01000065.1:0-4073 GCF_900115765.1 Caldicoprobacter faecalis
TAAGATGATGTAAACAACAGGGCGAGGGAGTCCGTGTATCCCCTCAATAAATTGAGGGGGATTACTGCCCCCTCGCACTCCCCCCATTTTCTAAACTGACGCACAAATCGTAAATATAATGTAAGTGTTGATACTGTTTATAACGTTTATAGTAAGAGATCCCTGACTGACAATGATGCCTACCATCAGGTCAATACGGACAAGCCTCAGCGGTGGACCCAATAATATCATCACTAACACCACCGTACGTATTGCTCAGCATACCCCCAATTCATTCAGACTATTACTACCAAGTTAGTTATCACCCTTTTTCAACTTATCGATTCCTTACCTCATTTTTCAAACTCGTCAAGCAGCTTTTCAAATACATCCAGCGCGTCGTCAATAGGCTTTGGAACCGTGAGGTCCACACCGGCTTTTTTCAAGATGTTCAGAGGATAATCAGAACTTCCGCTCTTTAGGAACTCCTTGTACCTCTCTACGGCCGCCTCGCCTTCATTCATTATCATCTGCGAAATGGCTATCGCGGCCGAAAAACCGGTCGCGTACTTATATACGTAAAAGTTCCTGTAGAAATGAGGAATCCTGGCCCATTCGTAACTTATGCCCTCATCCACCACGATTTCATCGCCGTAATACAGCTTATTCAGCTCATAATACTTTTTGCTGAGCGCCTCAGCCGTAAGTGCTTCCCCTCTTTCGGCCATCTCATGGATTATCTTTTCGAATTCGGCAAACATCACCTGTCTGAACACAGTGGTCCTGAATTCTTCAAGGAAGTGATTCAACAGGTATAGCTTCTCCTTCTCATCGCTGGTATTCTTCAAAAGATAGTCTATGAGTATGGCCTCATTGCAGGTGGAAGCAACCTCGGCCAGGATAATCCTATAATCCGCGTACACATAAGGCTGTACCGAATTTGAATAGTAAGTGTGAAGGGCGTGCCCCATCTCGTGGGCAATGGTGAATACGTCATTGAGATTGCCCTGGAAATTCAGTAGCACATAAGGATGTACTCCATATGCTCCCCACGAATAAGCCCCCGACGTCTTTCCTCTGTTTTCGTAAACATCAATCCAGCGAGAAGAGAAGCCCTCTTTGAGCAGGCTTATGTACTCATCCCCCAATGGTTTTAAACCTTCCAGCACCAGGTCCACCGCTTCCTCGTAAGTAAACCTCCTGTCATACTCCTGTATCAGTGGAACATAGAGGTCGTACATGTGCATCTCGTCCAGCCCCAAAAGCCGCTTCTTTATGCCGACATACCTGTGCAGCGCTTCCAGCCTCTTGTGCACCGTGTCTATGAGGTTATCATACACGCTGACATCCACGTTGTCGTCAAACAGGGAAGCCTCCAGCGACGAATTGTATTTCCTGATGCTGGCATAAAAGACATCCTTTTTGACGTTGCCTGCCATGGTGGCGGCAAAAGTGTTTATGTATTTTTTGTAAGTATCGTACATGGCGTTGAATGCTGATCTTCTCACATCCCTGTTGCCGCTCTGCATAAAGCTTATGAAGTTGCCGTGGGTGAGCTCCACCTCATTGCCCTGCTCATCCTTGATAGATGGGAACCTCAAATCGGCGTTGTTTAACATGGTGTATATGTTGGAAATTGATTGGGCCATCGTTTGGGTCTCGGCCAGTATCCTTTCCTCTTCCGGTGAAAGGACATGGGACTTATATCTCAGCAGGTTATCCAAGTACTGCCGATAAACCTTTAGCTCCTCCAGCTTTTCAATCATAGCCCTCAGTTTGCCCTCATCTATGGACAAAATCTCGGGTGCTATAAAGGATGTGGCACTGGAAGCTTCGATGCTAAGCTGCATTGCCCTGTCGGTCAAAGCCTGATACCTGGGATTGGTGTTATCCTCATCCCTTCGCATCCGGGCATATGCAAATATCTTTTCAATTTTCATGCCTATCTGGTCGTTCAACTTCAGCACTTTAAGCAGATTCTCAGCGGTATTTATCTTGCCTTTAAAACCGGCAATCTCCTCAAGCAGCTGCTTTGTGCTCTTATAATCTTCCTCCCACAGCTCCTCGTTCTCATATATGTCCTCCAGCCTCCATTTATACTTCTCATCGATCTCGTTTCTGTTTCTCAAGGTCTCCACCTATATACCCCTCCATCTTAGTCTATTTTTTAACACCTGAGGATATTATAGCATACAATGGCTATACTATGCTAGAAAAACAGCAGCTGCTTAGATGGCATCAGTACCAAAGAACAACAGCTGTCCAAAGGAAATATTACAACTAGGAGCAGAAAAATATTACTCCCAAACAAAAAACATCACTAGAACCAAACAACACCAGAAATATTGGCAACAAATAATAGAAGGCGTTTCTAAGTAAGCAATTTTTAGCGCCAAAAACAGAAGAACTGCCCTTACTGCTGGGCAGATCCTTCTTCGACATCAATAACCTGTCTGCGCTTGTAATACCCACAATGCCTGCAGGCCCTATGCGAGAGCTTAGCTTCTCCGCACTGTGGACACGTCACAATGCTGGGCAATGTAACTTTCCAGTGAGCCCTCCTCTTGTCCCTTCTTGCTCTCGAGGTCTTTCTCTTAGGTACAGCCATCCTTACACCTCCTCACCATTGGCAAATAGTGCTTTTTTCAGAGCCAGAAGGCGCGGATCTACCACGCGTTCTTCTTGATGCTCTACATTCTCTTCACACTGACACTGCTCTATATTTAAATCACGACCACAATATGGACATAATCCCTTGCATTCCTCACTGCATTGCCTGCGCATGGGCAATTCAAGCAGCAAGAATTCAAGGATTATATCCTTCAAGTCCACTACCTCGCCCTCATAAAGAAAAATATCCGGGTCCTCTGGGTCACCCACCTTGCTCAACCTGGCAGTAAAACTAAACTCCAATTCTTTGTCGTAGCGTTTGGTGCACCTGGCACACTGCAGCGACAACTTAGCCACGGCGTCGGCATCGAGCACCAGCAACTTGCCGGTATTCGTTATGTGGCCTGATACGCTAACCGGCCCCAACAAGCCTATCCTTTCTCCCTGATATATGATATCTTCCAGGGGTTGGCTCCCGCTAAATTCTTTTGAGGAGCCTTTTTCCTTCAGAATATCCGATACGTCGATAACCAATTTTATCACCCCATTTACAATCGACTCTTATTATATAGATACATTACAGCTTTTGTCAAGTGCTCATTTTAGATAACACTTCCAACCTTGCAAAGCTCTAAGCCGCCATATACGATTTAGCTTCCCGCTGCTTCTTTATAAATATTTTGACCAAATAAGAGTAGATACTTGCAGTATTTGGATCATTTCTTCCTCAATAGCGTCAAAACAATAACTTCCGGACGGTTGAAAAGCCTTTGGGGAATAATACTATTTCCAAGTCCCCGGCTGACAATCATAGTGCTGTTTCCTCTTTTATATTCTCCAGATGTATATTCTGGAAACAACCCTTGATTGGGGGCAACCAATCCTCCTATAAAGGGAAGCCTCACCTGCCCGCCGTGAGCATGTCCGGATAGAACCAAATCAAATCCATAGCTGCTGTATAAAGGAAACAGCTCAGGCCTATGGGCTAAGAGAATTTTAAACGCATCAAATTTTTTAATTCTTTTTAATGCCTGTATAATTTTTTTCTCGGTCGTCATTGCTTCTCCATATATTGCCTGTGATGCAGGGTCATCTATCCCTATAATATAGATCTCATCTCCACCCTTCGTTATTCTGGCATATGTATTTCGCAAAACATGGATACCGTTTTCGTTTAACGCTTTTTCCAGAGCATTAAACTCACCTGACCACCATTCATGGTTGCCAGTCACGAAATACGTTGGAGCAATTTTCACGCTCTGTTTCATCAATTCCAACCCTGGCTCGACATCATAATACCTGCTATCCACCAAATCACCTTTGACTTCTCCCCGCCCTGGAAGGGGCGAGGATTCTTGACAGCTCCGAATTTCAGGCCGTCTTCCCTACTGGGTGGATATTCCACTCAATAGGGCAACACAGGTGTGGTGTGTACCTCACACCTGTGGGGCAAGCCAATAGCCCTACTACCAGGCTTAAAGAGC
>NZ_FOXR01000063.1:0-4847 GCF_900115765.1 Caldicoprobacter faecalis
ATGGAGTATAAAAAAGCATCTTAATAGGTATATAAATTGGCTGAATTATTGATTTTTCAAGGTCTAGCAGTCAATATTTAACTGCGAAGTTTGAGACTATAATTATAATCTTAATTGCTTTAGCAGTTTTGATCATGGCGCCTACAGCTTTTATTGCATTAAACAGCTGTATTTCCCATATACTATATATAAAAGGTCTTTCCAGTAATTTTTCAGAAAATTTAATTATAATATTTGGTTTAATTGTATTAGTATTCTATTTTTCCCCTTATATTGCGAATAACCGGCAATATCAATCATCGGTAATTACTACCTTTAGGTATAAAATAGAAAATATTCACTCTGTTTTCCCGGTTTATGTATCTCCAATGATGCTATTCTTAGAAAAACAGCGTTCTCTCGGTCAGGCACATAAAAAGGAAATATATATTAATCCCTTAATTACTGAAAACGATATAATTTTACAGTACATTATAGCACATGAAGAAGGTCATATTAGAGATCCCTATACTAAACTGTTCTGTTTATTGCTGTCTTTATTGTTTCCCTGGGGTGTCTTTATTGTTGTTTCCAGCATAGCTTATCTGTATTCTGTAGATAAGTTAAATTATTCTTTATGGAAAATAGTTCTAATAGGCGTTGTTATAATTATTATGATATTCATCATATCCTTTAAAATCAAGCAAATGCTAGAAGAGCGGGCAGTAAATTTTGCAATTAAAAAGATAGGAATTGAAAAAGTGGTCATGGTTTGTCGGGAGATAGCATATGGAGATAACGCTCTGCCTGAACAATGTCGAAACAGATATAGATATCTATTGGAAAAACACATAGAGAGGTTGAAAGAGAGATGCTATTAAGAAAATCCATAGGAAGAAATAATTATGTTAGTACGTTTCCAATAATTAGTGCATCAGTTTCAATTTTGTTTGGAATATTGAGTGGACTAAGTTCGAGCTCGAATAAAGAACTTAGTGATAGCATTTTAGATATTTTAGTACATATAGGCTTGTTCGACAAAATCAACATTAGAAATTCACAGCAATAATTTATATTTCTATTTTTCGCAAGCCTGAAATGGTATCTGTTATTGGCATAGAGTTACCGCTTTCTTTATCGTGCGCACAAAAAAAAGCGGCTTATAAGCCGCTTTTTTTGCCTGTAAATCAAGGCAACCACATTAATTTTCTTTATTCATTCATCATCAGCATCCGATCCCAGTTCATGTTTGATTTCCGACGCCAACTAAAACTTGCAATATCGATTATACTGCGTTTCCACTCCCATCGAGAACCATTTGCTGCGGTGTATATTTGGCTACTAATAGGCATGGGCTTGCACGGAAATTTATTCCCACCTGATTACTGCAATCCTTTCCGTTCAGGAGCAGGAGACTCACTTTTAATCTGTACTGTATACCGCATTTTATCGCCCTCCTGTGCGGTTGTAAATAAGTTTATCCTTAAATAACTGCCATCTTCGCCTTTCCACATCACACTTTTCCCCTGAGCACCTATATTCTTTGCGTTATTAAGTACGCTTAAATCATTTCCAAACGGTTCTGGAAGCGATTTTTTCAAACGGGTTTTAAGCTCCTCACAAAATTTGATAAATTGATCCTGGTTGGTAGTTGAGAATAGATATTCACCGGATACAAATTTGTCGTCGTCAAATATAAATAACACCGTTTGCTCCAGCGAAGAATTGTTAAAAGGAAAAGTTCCCTCTATCTTCAGCAAGTCATCTCTTACCGAATGACTGTCATTCAATTGCTTCTGTTTCATTACTTCTTCTTTGGATATCAGCCATGACAAATCTTCAAAAACGTATTTCCCCCTTTGATGAAGGCTTGTTAATAACTGATCAAAATCTTTCACTGTAGTTGCAGGACCTCCATTAGGGGTACAACCACTACTAATTAGTGCAATCCACAGGGTAAAGAATATACACAAACTGGTCAATCTTTTTATCTTCCTCATAAAGCATAACCCTCCCTAATATTTCACCTCATTATCGATATACATAATAACTTACATCATCCGTCCTAGATTTTCCATTCACACTGTATTGAAGTCTTATATAGATAAGCCCACCATGATTCCAATAATCAGTAAGCAAAACGACTCTGTTAAGTGGCATGGTGTGGCTGCCATCAATATATACAGTCCCTTTAATAGGATTGCTTCTTTCAATACTACTTCTAATGAAATAATCGTTTTGAACTTTTGTACTAGATAATGGTTGATCCATGACTTCTGGATACTTGTACAGATCCCTACAAGTATCATACCATACTCTCATATTTGATACAGTTACTGTAGAATTACTCGAAGACCACCAGGCTTCTATTCCAGCATGGCGATAGAAATTCAAGAAATGATAGGTTGAAAAATAATGCGCATAGTAAGTTCTAACTGTTACTGTAACATCGACAAATGTAGATGGAACTTCTACAATGGCCATAGGGCTAACTTCGTTCTGTTTTCGTTTGTTAAACTCAGATAAATATTTAAAACTATTTACTAAGTCACCATTTTCGTCGACTTTGTAGGGAATGATAGTTGTTAACGCTTTTTCATTTTTTCATTTACACTTTCATACTGTACTGCATATCCATAATCTGTTTCAATAACTTTAGGTTCGCTAACATTCGAAAAGGAACCCAAGGAAGAAAATTGCTCGGATATAACTTCATTCACAATTAGGTCAGCATTTAGAGGAAGATCTGTCTTAAATCTGATGAGTGCTTGCCGTTCTATCTCATTTGCGGATACTACAGATGTAAACAAAATCAACATAATAATAGCAGCCAGCACAAGAACAAAACTCAAATTGATTTTTTTCGTTTTTGTAAGCATTTGTATTAAAATCCTTCTTTCAATATAAATAATTTTGTTATCTATTGGAGTTACTTCTTTTGTTTTTTTCGGCACTCTTAAAAAGTCCGAGGACTTTATTTTTATGGTTTCAGCTTCACCACTTATATTAAATATTGTTGCCCATTGGAATCACATCCTTTGATTCATCTTCCTACCATATATAACAAATCAAAGAAGGCTTTTGTGACATAGAAATCAAAAATTTTTTAATTTTTTTCAGCATTTTAATAAGCAGTTTTTGAAACCCAGAAACCAAAGCAGTTTTATAACCTGCATTCGCAGTATTTTCTTGCCTCCCTGCTTTATTTTTACCCATAGTGGTTAAATCTTTATTTGATAACAACAATCTTATTCTTTAACCTTAACGCTTTCTGCAATCTTAATCCTTATCAAGAAGCGATGACGCCACATGCGCGCTTTGTATTAAATATCAAGCCCCTATGGCACAAAATGACAACCAAATCTATTCCTGCTTCCCCACGTTTTATGCAGTTTATATTAAATATAAACACCTACACCGTAAGTTGTTTCTTGCAATAGATTTTCTTAATTGAATTTTTTCAGCCCCTTTATTTCAACCTCTTTAATAGACCAAAAAGCAACACCAGTCAGCCGCACCGCTAATTCCGCCAAAGAAGCCCGCATTCTTTCTTCCCCAAAGTAATATAAGCTTACATTGAGCGATTATAAGAGAAGCTAAAACAAGGCAGAAATCACCGATATTACTATGAGCGTAGTGACGGTGACTATATATATTTGAAAAGTTTTTTTCCTAACTTTTTGCTTGTTTTTTAAAGCAATATAATAAGATAGAAGAAAAACAGCTACAACAACGTACTTGTTCAATGCCATACCAAAAAAACCCAAAACTATTTCTCCCAAATACAGCCCACTGGGGAATTTTATGCTGAATAACAGCGCTATTATGCTAAACAAATAAGCTATATAAATCCAGACCGGCGTTGGTGATTCTTTTTTTATTATCAAGGATTATACACTCCTTCCCGTTGATGTTGATAATAAAAATATATCCCTATTTTCTCAGAAACATAATCATGCATTATTTAACAGTTTTAACTGATAATCATGAATAATGTACTTTTTTGTAGCCAAACAATTGCTCACACTTTCAATGTGCGTTGTAAATATAATAACCCCTCCCCTCTTTGAAAAATCGAACAATTTTTCAAGCGCAATTTTCTGGGCTTTTTCATCCAATGCACTCAAAGGCTCATCAAGCAACAAAAGATCTACTTCCCTAGATAGTATGCAGGCCATATATAATTTATGTTTCATCCCTAGGGAGTAATCTTTTACATAATTATCCAGTGCCTCATGCAGCTCAAACTCCTTGCACAAACTTTCTACTTTGCTTTTAACTTTACTTTCACCAAAAATATTCATAATTAGTTCTATGTTTTCTTTCCCCGTTAAATAATCATATAAGTAAGGCTTGTCGGGAATGAACCCTATTCGCTGAATCACACTTCTCACATTAGTATCATATACACCAAAAAAATTCATTTTCATTTCGCAAAACAATATTCCTGCCAAAATTCTCAAAAAAGTCGTTTTCCCGCTTCCATTTTCACCTAAAATACATACCCTATCGCCTCTTTGAGCATAAAAGCTAGCATTTCTAAAAATTAACTTGTCACCATAACTAAAGTTCAAATCTGTGATCTCCAACATTTGTCATCACCTTTCTTAATTCTTAATCATTAATGCTTAATCTAAACTGCTATCACAGCAACAGCGTGTTTCAAAAATTACTAATATTCGCTTCAATGTATGCAGCAATTATAGATCAAGTCCAAATTTTTGTGTAAAATTCCCTCTGGCTAGAATCAGGTTAAATTATCACCACTAATCTTTAAATTTTACTGCTTCCGGCTTCTTTTAGGTCAAGGATTCGCTATCGCCGGGCTGCGCCCGTCCTTGACCTAAAAGAGCCTCCAGCAGTTTTAT
>NZ_FOXR01000062.1:0-5010 GCF_900115765.1 Caldicoprobacter faecalis
TCATTTCTTTTTGTGTCATGTTGAATATCTCCTCTCTCATGTATGACATTATATCAGAATAATTTCAATATGACATTATCACAGAATAACAACAGATGTTTATCACCATTATTTACAAAGTTTTAACAAAAAATTAATACAGTTCCTCTCAATTAAGCGACATAATGTGCCACAACTTTATGCCCAGGGCGTTGCAAGGTTTACGCGATAAAAATTAGTTTTAGAGGGGTAGAGGCTGGTTATACTTAAGATATAAATTTAAAGGCGTTTTAAATGGGGAACCTTTGGAGGTGAAAAGACGTGGACTGTTTATTGGTCATATTTGGTGGTACGGGTGATTTGGCTCATCGAAAGCTGTATCCTGCTGTTTATAACCTCTTTTTATCAGAGCAACTGTCTCAGCATTTTGCTGTGGTCTCGGTGGGACGCAGGGATAAAACCGACGAAGAGTTCAGGCAAGATGCTGTTGAAGCGATAAAGAAGTTTTCAAGGCCCAACAGCGGCACTGATGAAGATTTGAATGCCGTTGTATCCAGGTTCTATTACTATAAATTGGATATAAGTGATTCCTATGGATATGTGGGCTTGAAGGAATACCTGTCTAGGCTGGATGACCGTTATGGAACGCAGGGCAACAGGTTGTACTATCTGGCGGTGGCGCCTGAGCATTTTAAAACAATAGTTCAGCACCTCAAATCTGCCGGTATGGTGCTAAACGACGGATTGAGCTGGCAGAGGCTGATTATAGAAAAGCCCTTTGGCAGCGATTTAAGTTCGGCAATAGCCTTAAACAATGTCATAACAAGTGTGTTTAGCGAAAGGCATGTATACAGGATAGATCATTATCTAGGGAAAGAAATGCTTCAAAACATAATGGCCATACGTTTTGCCAACGCCCTCTTTGAGCCGTTGTGGAATAACAAATATATAGACCATGTTCAGATTATATCCAGCGAAACAGTGGGGGTTGAGAACAGAGGGCCTTATTATGAAAAGGCAGGGGCGCTGAGGGATATGATACAAAATCACATGCTCCAGCTTTTAATGCTAACTGCCATGGAACCTCCTGCACAGCTGGATACCGAGTCTATAAGGGACGAAAAGGTCAAGGTGCTAAAATCGCTGTCGGAAATGACTCCTGCCAAGGTGCGGCGGGACGTGGTGAGGGGGCAGTACGGCGGGGGCTATATAGATGGGAAGCCTGTTGTAGGATATCGGGAGGAGAGCAGGGTGTCGCCTTTTTCCAACACCGAAACCTTTGTGGCCATGAAAGTGGAGATTGAAAACTTCAGATGGGGTGGGGTGCCGTTTTATCTGCTGACTGGTAAGAGATTGCCCGAGAAGTTTACTGAGATAGTTATACAATTCATATCCCTGCCCGAGGTGCTGTATTTTAAGGAACTAAAGGGGCTCAAACCCAACACTCTTTTGATACGGATCCAACCCCGTGAAGGAGTGGAGCTGTATTTCAACGCCAAGAAACCCGGAGTTAAGAACGAGATAATACAGGTGGGGATGGACTTTTGCCAGAACTGTGCCGTCGATGCCGTGTCTCCCGATGCCTATGAGCGGCTTTTGCTGGATGCCATGAAAGGCGATTCTGCGCTTTTTACGCGCTGGGATGAGGTGGAATATGCCTGGCGCTTTGTGGATAACATAGCCAAAGTATGGGCAGAAGAGGAGCCTGATTTTCCAAACTATCCGGCTGGGACATGGGGCCCTCCTGCAGCCAAGGAGCTGATAGAAAGGGATGGGAGAAAGTGGAGGATGATGGGATAGGGCTTTTGTAAATAAAAGTTATTTGAACTTTGTATAATATCCTGATACAATATAAAGGTAAGATAAAAATTGCCAGTACAAGAACTTATTGTTTAAAGTGAATGAGGGGGGTTTTAATCATGGATATGTCTAAATCAGAAAGGGAAGAACTTTTAAAGCTTTATGAAGGACTTCGCGTGGCTGATGTACGGGATGGAATGGATTGGAACATGATGCATGGCTATGGCAGCATGTCTCATGAGATTCGTCCGCTGTTTAGAACAAGAGTAGTAGGGATTGCTAGGACGGTACGATATCTGCCTTATGAAGGTTCGGTCCCCAAAATGAGTCCTGAGGAATATACTGAATGGGTAAGCTGGTATTATAACAATGTTTGTACTTATCCGTGGATAGAAGATATCCAACCGGGCGATTTTATAGTTATTGATCAAAGTGGGGTAAATGCTGCCTTATGGGTTCTCACAATTCTCTGGAAGGTTTTAGAAGGGGAGCCCGTGGTTATGTGATAGAGGGCGGGGTGCGAGACACTGACGAGCTGATTTTGCAAAAGATTCCTGTCTGGTCGAGATTTATATCTCAGGCAATGGTACAGGGTAGGTTGCGTTATGACGCCAAGGATATTCCCGTATCGGTGGGCGGTGTAGTTGTGCACCCTGGAGATGTGGTTGTAGCGGATGGGGACGGAGTAATTGTAGTTCCCAGAAAGATGGCTTATGAAGTAGCTAAATATGCCAGACGCGAGTTAAACAATGATAAGATTCAAAGAAGGAAATTGTATGAAGCCATGGGCTGGGAGCTGGATGATACTGTCAAATAGATGAAGGGGGATGCCGTTTATGGAGTATTTTTCAACACAGGAAATTGGCAGAATATTTGTACTAAGGTTAGACCAAGGAGACATGGTGCTTGAAAGCATAAATGAGCTGATCGTCAAGGAAGGGATTAAAGATGCGGTGGTGGTATCTGGCATAGGAACGCTGGACAGGTGCACACTGCATATGGTAATGACCACTGGTTATCCGCCGGTTGAGCATTTTGAACGCTGGGAAGACAAACCTCTTGAGCTTGCGTCAATAGACGGCATAATAGCGGATGGAAAGCCACATTTGCATGCCGTAGTGTCTGATCGTGAAAAAGCCTATGCGGGGCATCTTGAGAACGGCTGCAGGGTTTTGTATTTGGCAGAAATAGTTATAGTGGAGGTAAAATCGCTGGACCTTACCAGAGTACCCAATGATAAAAACATATTAAAGCTTATAAGCCGCAAGCAACGGCTATGAGGTTAGGCTGTAGGCAACGGTTACGAGGTCAATAAAAATATAAAGCTTCCCGTAAGTTTTTCTTGATGAGGGTGAGGAGGAATATAAGGAAAACTTTTAGGGGAAGCCCGATAGCGCAAAAAGAGGTTGATTTACCAACCTCTTTTTGCTTTGATTTTTGTGATTATTCCTGTGAAGTAACTATTTTAAATTCTTTGAGCATGTGGTAGAACCTTGCCCCATGTCCTTCTTCGGCTCCCAGGAAGAACTGCTGTTTTATCACAAAGGTGCCTCCCTGTTTATCATCTACAAGGTAATATCTCACTATGGGAGAGTCAAATTCAAGGCCGCTACGGGCGCGTAAGGATATCGACTCAATAGGGTCATTGACGACGCCATAGTTATCCACGGTTTCAAAGGAGGACTTAAGCTCGGCTTCCAGCTGTGCGGCCATCTCCTGAGGAGATTTATTCGCCACTCGCTGAATTTCCATGTATACCTCCGGCAAATTGTCGCCCGGATCCACGTTTGGAATGATTCTATCCTTTCCATCTTGTTTTACCACGTGATACATGCTTTCATCGACGTATATAACGTATCCGGGTCCTTCATTGAGGTTTACCTTGGTGTCCTCCTTTTGCCCCTCTATATCCTGGACTATGACCTTTTCTGGGGTAAGTATTTCCCTAATTTTGGCAACTGCAGCCCTGCCTGCATTGGTAGATGTGAAAAATGCTATGCCTAAAGCTGCTGCTGTCAGGGTTATGGCTGTAAAGATGGATTTGATTTTACTCTTTTTTATGGCCTTTACCTCCTTTTGGTTTCCATAATATTCAATTTTGGATTCAATACCTTTCCATATGTCCTCTTTAAGATTTAAGGATACGTCTGTGGCTTTCAAGAGAGCGTCTTTGATCTCTTGGTCAAAAATTTTTTCCTCCACTTCTTTTCCTCCCTTCCTTTATTTCTAATAAAACCTGTTTAAGCCTTTCACGCCCTTTGAAAAGCCTTGATTTTACGGTATTTATATTTACATCCAAAATCTCAGCAATTTCTTTTTCTGAAAAATTATTGAGATATTTTAATATAATTGGTATCCTGTTTATTTCTTTAAGCCCCTGTATTGCAGCATAAAGCTCCTCGTATTCCTCGAATTTATAGTCGTCCCTCTGTGAGCTCATAGGATGGTCATCTAAGTACTGGTCTATCGGTATCACCTTTGATTTGCGCTTCATAATCCGGTTGCATTCGTTCACCAGTATCCTGTAAAACCAGGGTTTAAAGGGTTTTTCTTCATCATAGAAGATTATGTTTCGGTAAACCCTTATAAGGGCTTCTTGAACGGCATCGGATGCATCGGCGCTGTTTTTGGTGATGGCAAATGCCGTACGTATAGCATATTCTGCATATTCGTTGTACAGCTGTTCAAAGGCTTGTTTATCGCCTTCTTTAATCCTGGCAATCACATCCTTTTCCACCCGTGCACCTCCTTTCCGGTCTTTCTATATAAGATACCCTTTTAAAAGGAGAAAAGTTTTCGAAATTGAGATATTTTTCCTCTTCTTTTTGCTCTTCTGCGTATAAAGCCTTGGAAGCCGGATGCTCATATTGAGATGAAAAGAATCAGCAATAGAGATGTTAACTGTTACACGATTTATTAATAAAGATAAATGCAGCGTAAATAACATAATAAAATGCTTTTTATAAAAAGGATATTGACAAGCAGGGGTTGTGTGTGATAATCTATAACGGCCGTTGGCCAAGGGAGCTGATGGCGGCTTAAGAGAGCATAATAAAAGAGGAACAAAAAAAGGGTATTGACAAAGGGGAATTGATTTGATAGTATATAATTCGCCGCTTTTAAGGGGCGGCGGGAGATGGTCCTTGAAAACTGAACAGTGGTTGGAAGGCCAGGTCAATTCTGGAGAGGTAAGACTCATTTGCGGCAAGATGCGAGTTTAGGATATAGATT
>NZ_FOXR01000061.1:2203-5298 GCF_900115765.1 Caldicoprobacter faecalis
GGAAGGACGTGGCAAGCTGCGAAAAGCTACGGTGAGCCGCAAGCAGGCGTTGACCCGTAGATCTCCGAATGGGGGAACCCACCTGGCGGTAAGGCCAGGTATCCATGTCTGAACACATAGGGCATGGAGGGGAACCCGGGGAACTGAAACATCTTAGTACCCGGAGGAAAAGAAAGAAAGATCGATTCCCTGAGTAGCGGCGAGCGAAAGGGGAGGAGCCCAAACCGCACTGGCTTATGCTAGTACGGGGTTGAGGACCGGCCGGATAGGTCAAGTGCGGCTAGCCGAACCACCTGGAAAGGTGGGCCAGAGAAGGTGACAGCCCTGTAGGCGAAAGCTGGCAGTTGGCCTGGTCGGGATCCAGAGTACCACGGGACACGAGGAATCCTGTGGGAAGCAGGGAGGACCACCTCCCAAGGCTAAATACTCCCTGGTGACCGATAGCGAAGGAGTACCGTGAGGGAAAGGTGAAAAGCACCCCGGGAGGGGAGTGAAATAGGACCTGAAACCCTGTGTCTACAAGCAGTGGGAGCGCGAGGTGCGCGACCGCGTACTTTTTGCAGAACGGGCCGGCGAGTTACAGTGGCATGCGAGGTTAAGGGCTTTGAAGGCCTGGAGCCGTAGGGAAACCGAGTCCGAATAGGGCGAGTAAGTATGCTGCTGTAGACCCGAAACCAGGTGATCTATCCATGGGCAGGGTGAAGCGGGAGTAAGATCTCGTGGAGGCCCGAACCCACTGGTGTTGAAAAACCAGGGGATGACCTGTGGATAGGGGTGAAATGCCAAGCGAACCTGGAGATAGCTGGTTCTCCCCGAAATAGCTTTAGGGCTAGCCTCAAGTGAAGAGCCGTGGAGGTAGAGCACTGAATGGGCTAGGGGGCGAGAGCTTACCGAACCTTATCAAACTCCGAATGCCACGGCTTGATGCTTGGGAGTCAGACTACGGGAGATAAGTTTCGTAGTCGAGAGGGGAACAGCCCAGATCACCGGCTAAGGTCCCAAAGTTCAGGTTAAGTGGTAAAGGATGTGGGACTGCGAAGACAACCAGGATGTTGGCTTAGAAGCAGCCATGCATTTAAAGAGTGCGTAATAGCTCACTGGTCGAGCGGTCCTGCGCCGAAAATGTTCGGGGCTCAAACCTGACACCGAAGCCGTGGGTTCTGCCGATAAGGTAGAGCGGTAGGGGAGCATCGTATACAGGGCAGAAGCCCGACCGGAAGGCAGGGTGGACTGTATACGAGAGAGAATGCCGGCATGAGTAGCGAGAGGGTGGTGAGAATCCACCCCGTCGGAAGCCTAAGGATTCCTGAGGAAGGTTCGTCCGCTCAGGGTAAGTCGGGACCTAAGCTGAGGGCGAGAGCCGTAGGCGATGGGTAATCGGTTGAGATTCCGATACCACCTGTACCCGACAGAGAGAGGCAGTGACACAGGAGGGCAGGCAGAGCGAGCTGATGGTAGGGCTCGTCCAAGCGGCGAGGCAGGCGAGTGAGTGAAGTACCACTTGCCGTAAATGCTGAGCCGTTAAGGGGACCGAAGGTAAGTAGGGAAGCTGCCGGGCTCACACTGGCGAGAAAAGCTGCTATCGAGGGTGCAGGTGCCCGTACCGCAAACCGACACAGGTAGGCGAGGAGAGGATCCTAAGACGAGCGGGGGAACCCTTGTCAAGGAACTCGGCAAACTGACCCCGTAACTTCGGGAGAAGGGGTGCCCACCGGGAGGTGGGTTGCAGAGAACAGGCCCAAGCGACTGTTTAACAAAAACACAGGTCTCTGCTAACTCGTAAGAGGAAGTATAGGGGCTGACGCCTGCCCAGTGCTGGAAGGTTAAGGGGAAGGGTTAGCGTAAAGCGAAGCTCTGAACCGAAGCCCCAGTGAACGGCGGCCGTAACTATAACGGTCCTAAGGTAGCGAAATTCCTTGTCGGGTAAGTTCCGACCTGCACGAAAGGCGTAACGACTTGGGCGCTGTCTCGACAAGGGGCCCGGCGAAATTGTAGTACCAGTGAAGATGCTGGTTACCCGCGACTGGACGGCAAGACCCCGTAGAGCTTTACTGCAGCCTGATATTGGACTTTGGCATTGGATGTACAGGATAGGTGGGAGGCAGGGAATCATAGACGCCAGTCTATGAGGAGCCGACGGTGGGATACCACCCTTTCAGTGCTGGGGTTCTAACCGCTGGCCGTTATCCGGCAGCGGGACAGTGTCAGGTGGGCAGTTTGACTGGGGCGGTCACCTCCTAAAGGGTAACGGAGGTGCCCAAAGGTCCTCTCAGGATGGTTGGGAACCATCTGGTGAGTGCAAAGGCAGAAGGGGGCCTGACTGTGAGAGGGACACCTCGAGCAGGGACGAAAGTCGGGCTTAGTGATCCGGCGGTATCGAGTGGGAGAGCCGTCGCTCAACGGATAAAAGCTACCTCGGGGATAACAGGCTGATCTCCCCCAAGAGTCCACATCGACGGGGAGGTTTGGCACCTCGATGTCGGCTCGTCGCATCCTGGGGCTGGAGCAGGTCCCAAGGGTTGGGCTGTTCGCCCATTAAAGCGGCACGTGAGCTGGGTTCAGAACGTCGTGAGACAGTTCGGTCCCTATCCGTCGCGGGCGCAGGAAATTTGAGGGGAGCCGTCCCTAGTACGAGAGGACCGGGATGGACGTACCGCTGGTGAACCAGTTGTCACGCCAGTGGCACAGCTGGGTAGCTAAGTACGGAAGGGATAAACGCTGAAGGCATCTAAGCGTGAAGCCCACCCCAAGATAAGATTTCCCATCCGGTAAGCGGAGTAAGGCCCCTCGAAGAAGACGAGGTAGATAGGTCCGGGGTGTAAGTGCAGCAATGCACTTAGCTGACGGATACTAATAGGCCGAGGGCTTGATCGAGTAGCTCTGCATTGTGCGGTTTTGAGGGTGCAGTGAGCGCTTTAAGGAGGCGCGGTTAGCACCTTGAGAAAAATGAAGTGAGAAAAATGAAGAGGGAAAGAGAGATTCCGGTGACAATAGCGAAGGGGAAACACCTGTATCCATTCCGAACACAGAAGTTAAGCCCTTCAGCGCCGATGGTACTAGAGGGGAGACCCTCTGGGAGAGTAGGTCGTTGCCGG
>NZ_FOXR01000060.1:0-5713 GCF_900115765.1 Caldicoprobacter faecalis
ACCATAAAAGAGAGGATGTTTCTATATTTTTATGCCGAAAAATGTTGATTTTTCAAGGTTCAGAGCTCATTTTTTATGTGCGAAGTCTGAGATAAACGGTACTTTAATAAATATACTGCAATTAAACAAAAAAGAACTGAAACAAACAAGAAAACATATGCAGATGATATTTCAGGATCCATATTCTTCATTGAACCCAAGAATGACAGTAAAAGATATAATAGGCGAACCATTGTTGGTAAATGGAGTAGCAAGAGGCAAAGAATTAGAAGACAGAGTGGCAGAATTGATGAAAGCAGTAGGATTGAGACCGGAGTATATGATAAGGTATCCTCACGCTTTTAGCGGTGGGCAACGCCAGCGTATAGGGATAGCAAGGGCATTGGCTTTAAATCCGAGATTGATAGTATGTGATGAGCCGGTATCGGCATTAGATGTATCTATTCAAGCTCAGACGTTAAATCTTTTGCAGGATTTACAAGAAAAATTCCATCTTACATATTTATTTATCTCCCATGATTTGGGGGTAGTAGAACATATAAGCGATAGAGTGGCTGTAATGTATACAGGGAAAATAGTGGAAATTGCAGAAACAGAGGAATTATTTAAAAACCCAAAGCATCCATATACCGAGGCATTATTGGCCGCGGTACCAAAGCCGGATCCCAAGTATAGAGAAACTAGAAAGCTTTTATTTGGAGAAGTGGCAGACCCCTCCAACCCACCCAGCGGATGTTATTTCCATCCTAGGTGCCCTTATGCGAAGGATATATGCAAACAAGAGTACCCTTCTCTAATAAATATAGGAGAGAACGGCAATGAACATTTTGTAAGTTGTCATTTTGCTGATAAACTGAGTTTAGCAGGGATAGAATAGTTTTAAAAGTTTATTCTCTATGGTGGAAGTACATTGAGAAGAAGCTCCTTTTTATAGCAATAAAGCCAAAAGGAGCTTCTTTTTATAGCAAGCAAAGCAGTTCTACAGTAAATCAATAAAAGTTATCATAAATTTTGTCTATGAAAGATTATTAGCTTCTGCCCCTTATCCGTATATCCTGGCCCATGAACTTTATCAGCATGGTATTGGATGTATCAAAAAGGCGCGATGCAATTCGGTCAGAATACCGTTCCTTTATCTCGCTGAGGCCCAGATTCGTGGATAAAAACGTGTGTTTTTGCTGTATCAGGCGTTCATTCAGTATGTTGAATAAATCCTCCGAGGTAAAGTTGTTTCTTTGGGTCTCGGTGCCCAGGTCATCGATGATGAGCACGTCCACCTCGAACAGGCAGTTAAACAGGAACTGGTTTTGCTCGTTATCCTGCAGAGCGCTGAGGAACAGCTGGTTGAACAGCTTGTATGCTGAGATACGCATGACGGTATATCCTTTGTCCAGGATGGCCTTTGCCATACAGTTGAGCAAAAAGGTTTTACCAAGCCCTGTCTTGCCCGAGAAGAGTATGGTCTTTCTCTGGTTGTTAGGGAATTCGCTCACATATTCCATAAGACGGTTTTTAAGCTGGACCATGTACTCCCTCTGGGTCAGCCGGCTGCCTTCAAGGGGTATGTCGGGGAATACCTGCGGGTCGAAGGTGTCAAAGTTTTGCTGTTCCAGCTCTTTTATGTCGGACAATTGATAGGTTTTTTCAACGAGTCTTTGAACAAGGCAGGAGCATTTTTCCTTTATGAGGTCTCCCGTGTATCCAGTGTCCTTGCATTTTGGACAACGGTAGTGGATGGACAGGTAATCAGGGGGAAAGCCATGCTCAACAAGCAGTTCTTTTTCTTTGCGTTTTAGCTCTTGTATCCTTTGTTCCAGATCATCCAGCGCTTGGCTAAAACTGTTTGGGTTCCGTATTATTTCCATGGAGCGCCGTGCCATCAGTTCCACCAAAGCACGGCGCATATCAGCGATTTCAGGTATTGCTTGCATTATGTGGTTTTCCCTTTGTTTTAGAGCTTCTTCCTCCTGATGGCGTATATCCTCATACTCCTTCAATATCTCCTTGAGAATCACTTCTTTCATGGCAAGTGCCCCCAAAAATTAGCCGTTTTCGATGTCCTCAAACAGGAACTCCAGCTCTTCATCGGTATAAGTATGCTGTTCGAATTTATTGAAATCCACCTGTTTTTTCAAGGGCTTGTTTTGTGCTACCAAATACAGCCCTTTCAAATGGCGTTCATGATCGGCTCTGGCCTCCTCAACCGTCCTTATACCGCTATTATACCAGCTGTAGAGGATTTTGTTCATGAACGAAAATTTATTTTCGGCTATAACTGAATATTCAGCAGCCTGAAGTATAAGTTCGTAGGGCAGCTTCCATTCCTCGGTCCATTTCAGGAATAGCTTGCGATCCGCCGGCGTGACAGACCTCTCTTCGCCCACCCGTTCAAGGACTGCCTGTATCTGTTCGTTAAGCTTTTGTTTTCTCTTAAGGTACTCCTTGATATCTTCTTTTGTGCGCAGGCCCTTTTCTACCCAGCGTTTTAGCATGGCATCTATCGTTTCAAAGCTGGTATCCAGCTTTTTGCGTACGCATTGTTTGCAGGCAATCAAGATAACCTCGTGCTGTAGCTGCCACTGGCCTGTCCATTTCATGTAAAAGGCCTGGTACTCGGGAGTGGGGGTGGTATCCTTGTATCCCAGTTCAAAAAGTACTTCCTTTATTTTGCTCATGATGGTTTCTCTGTTTTCCAGGTATTGGTTTATCTGCTGGGGCGTCTTAAGTCCCAACCTATTAAAGTTTTCCAGTATTTTGTCCAGATACCCAAAACTGGGCGAACTGGTTTTGGTTGTTTCCTTGCAGGCCTGCAGTATGGCGTTCAGCGAAAATCCCCAGATATCCCGCCATTTTTTGTAAAGCTCCAGTTCGGCCTTGGTAGGCGTTCTATGGATTCCCAGGTATTTCAGCACAGCAGTGGTATCCTGATAACACGATTCACAGCTCTCTATGTACTCTTCGGCTTTTTGCAGAGTGTTTATTCCCTCCCTGGCCCATTGCTGTGCTATCTTGTCGAGGTAGTTGATGCTAATGTTAGGGCCTTTCTTTGATATGTAAAACCGTATCATCATGAGCACGACTTCTTTGGGCAGTTGGAGGACCTCCAGCCAATCATATATTTTGAGGTACTCCTGTGGTGTCAGCAGCCGTTTGTCAAAGATCAGCTGGAGGTTTTGGTTGAAATCCCTGTATTTGTATAGCGTATTCTCAGCGTTCAAGTTTTTATTGTAGAGGATATCCTTTATATTGAAGTATTGTACGGCAAACTTTCCATCCTCGTTTTCAATAATTTTCAATATACCCTGTCTTTCCCAGTAGTGAAAAGCATTTACAACCACTTCTTGGTCAAGCTCCAGGGCTCGGGCAAAGCTTTCCAGCGAATTTTCGGCGTATTCAGGATAGTAGCACTGCTTGAGCCCGTAAAGATACACCTTTACGAAATCGCCCGGAGCTTTTAGCATGAATTCCTGTATAAACAGGTTTTCCACTGGAGTCACATCAAACATATGGTAGTTATTGTCAAACGTACACAGAGCCATAGAAATCATCCTCATTTTTAAATACTTTTTCACCTCTATATGATATCAGCAAACGGGAATAATATCAATGTGCTGATGGCATTGTTTGCTGCCAAGGGGGTGAGCCTGGCAGTCCACACAAGTCAATTCTTAACGCTTCATTTAAATGCTAATCTTTTTGCAGCTTCGGTCTGTCTGGCTGTTTTTAAAGTACATGCGTGAAAAATATTCGTCCATCATCCTTTTTATGTTGAATCTGTCCTTGGTGCTGAGTATGCTGTTTCTCATCATGTCGATCCATTTCTGGCGATTGTGGTAGTAGGTTGGTATTACTTCATCGAGAAGCACTTGATATAACGCTTTTGAATCGTGGGAGTCCTGTATTGCCGGGCTTGGATGGGTAAAGCCATCGCCAAACTGCCAGCCGTTGACGCCGTGCTCGCATGCCTCTGCCCACCATCCATCCAGTATGCTTAAATTTAGTACTCCGTTCATGGCGGCCTTCATCCCGGAGGTCCCGCAGGCCTCCATGGGCCGGCGAGGGTTGTTGAGCCATACGTCGGCGCCTCTGGTGAGCAATCTGCCGATGTTCATATCATAATTTTCCAAAAAGACTACAGACTCTGGAAATTGTTTCGATATCTTAACTATATTTGTTATAATTTCCTTGCCGACGTTGTCCAGAGGATGGGCTTTTCCTGAAAATACGATCTGTAGCTTTTTATCTCTAAGCAGAGGGAATATTATGTTCGGGTCTCTAAATATGAGGTCGTGGCGCTTATAAGCTGTTGCCCTTCTTCCAAAACCTATGAGAAGTACGTCCGGGTCCAGAATAACGCCAGTTTTTTCCTTGATAAACCTTATAAGCTTCATCTTGTTGATCATGTGGCATTCCCATAGGTCGCCGTGGCCTTCAGCGGCCAGCAGCATATTGTTGTCCACCCAAGTAGGAATGTGTATGCCGTTGGTTATGCCGATGATTTCCGACCTGTTGCTCACATGTTTCCACATGTCGTTTGCGGTTTGGCAGTGGAGCTGCGATACGGCATTGGATATTCTTGACAACCTCAATGCCGCCACCGTCATGTTAAACGGCGAACCGCCGATGGCGTATAGCTGTTCATAGCTCAGGGTATTATTGGCCCCCATGTACATCATTTGATTTAGGGGGTGCGATTCATTGCCTTCGATGACAGGGGTGTGGGTGGTAAATACGATTTTATCCCGGGCTGCCTCTAAAGCTTTGTCAAAGCTCATTCCAGCTGCCATGTTTTGCCGTATAAGCTCAAATCCTGCTAGGACTGCGTGACCTTCATTGAAATGATATACGTCTGGCTGTATTCCCATAGCCTTTAAAGCTTTGACTCCGCCTATCCCAAGGACGATCTCTTGAGCAATCCTCTCTTCTCCCATTCTTCCGTATAGCTGGCCGGTAATCCACGAGTTTTCATTTTCGGGAAGATAGGTATCTAGCAGGTAAAGGGGAGCATTACCAAATGCGTCAACTTTCCATACTTTGCATATCACCTGTCGATTATGAACCTGTACCGTAACCTTTACGCCGGTATCTTTGAGAAAATCGTATTCATAGTCATAGAATATGTCATAAGGCTTGAGGTCCTGCCCTATTTCCTGATGGGTATACCCCTGCCTCCATCTTATTCCTACCCCAATGACGGGCATATCGTACTCTTTTGCTGCTTTTAAGTAGTCCCCAGCCAGTATGCCCAACCCACCGGCATATATATGAAACGATGGATCCAGGCCGTACTCCATGCAGAAATATGCTACTTTAGGCAGCGTATGTTGATTCATAAAAAGCTCCTCCTTGCAATGGTAAATTTTTTGGCATCATTAGTATGTCCAGTTGAAGGGTAAAAAATTATGGTGGAAAGATTTAGAAAATCGGGGAGTGCGAGGGGGGCAGTAATCCCCCTCAATTTATTGAGGGGAGGATGTCACGCGGATGGACTGAAAGACATGCAATTATTTGGTGGTGATTGTAAAATTTTTTAAGTTTAAAAAGCCACAATGAAATAAGTTTTTAGTTCACTGAGGTGATTTTGGCATTGTTTTGGAGTAAAATGTAAGATAAATTAACTCAGACTTCGCACATAAAAAATGAGCTCTGAACCTTGAAAAATCAACATTTTTCGGCATAAAAATATAGAAACATCCTCTCTTTTATGGTATAA
>NZ_FOXR01000059.1:0-6072 GCF_900115765.1 Caldicoprobacter faecalis
TTATACCATAAAAGAGAGGATGTTTCTATATTTTTATGCCGAAAAATGTTGATTTTTCAAGGTTCAGAGCTCATTTTTTATGTGCGAAGTCTGAGTTAAAATTCTTAAATATAAAAGTCATATTACTGGTATATAAAAAATAAACTTTAATTAGGAAGATCATATGGACCATAATATATCTTATCTTTAGCAAACATATTTACTATCGGATGTATAGTTTTGTGTTTGATGAACTTATTTATCAGTTCATGGATTTTGGTGCCTTTTAAGAAGCTCAAGTACAAGTAGTTTAAAGTTTTTAAATTGCTATAAATTTATAGAAATTGTTAAATTAGATCTGGAAATGAAGTTATTTTAATTTCCAAGCAGGATTCCCTTCTTTCTTTTTATTTACGTATGACGTATCATTTGGCAAAAATGAATGGAATTCCTGCTTGATATAAAAAGTAAAAACCTAAAAAAATAAAGAATTTTGGGTTTTTAACAAAAGTCTAAAAAATTACAAGGGAGGAGGAGACAGTATGAAAATTAGAAGGGCAATTGCATTGATGTTTGCTTTTCTGCTTGTTGTTATGCTTTTTCTCAGTGGATGCGGATCTGGGTCAACTTCTAAGGAACAAGAGAGTGCTGGTGAAGGGAATATTGAAAAAGGAGAAAAAGTAGATGAAGGAAAAGAGAATGTCAGTGGAGGAGAAATTGGTGGTTTCAAAGAAGCGCCAATGCTGGCCAAACTGGTAGAAGAAGGGAAGTTGCCACCTGTAAAAGAGAGATTGCCTGAGGAACCGTTAGTTTATGTGGAAGGCACGGAAGTACCTGTTAACGATTTGCCTAAACTTGAAATAGGCAAGTATGGTGGAACATTAAGGATAGTTAACCCTGGTAGTCCAGGTGGTGGAGAATGGTGGGCTATTTCACGTGAACCGTTATTGAATCAGCCTGGCTTTGGTACCCCAGGAGAAAAACCCGTAGGTAATGTTTTAAAGGACTTTGATATGTCCGAAGATGGAAGAGTTTTTACTTTTTATATGAGAAAAGGGCTAAAATGGTCGGATGGTCATCCGGTGACGACTGAAGATGTTCGTTTTGCATACGAAGATGTTTTGTTAAATGAAGAACTTACCCCGGTTTTTCCTACCTGGCTTGCAAACCCAGACGGTACGCCCTGTGAATTGGAGATAGTAGATGAGTATACCTTCCGTATTAAATTTAAGGAACCATACGCATTGTTTCCTTACACTTTAAGTCTTCATTGGCAGACCTGGGATTCTGGTCCTCTGCTTCAACCTAGCCATTATATGAAAAAGTTCCATATTAAGTATACTCCATTAGAAGAATTAAAGCCTTTATTGGAGGAGAATGGTCTAGGAGAAAACGAATGGTATAGGTTATACAGCCTCTATTCCTGGGGAGGAGGCGCATTAGAGAAAACTAGAATTGGATGCCCAACTTTGGCTCCTTATATGTTGGTAGATATGCCTAGCGCACAAGTAGCCATACTGAGGCGGAATCCCTATTACTGGAAGGTGGATGCTGCAGGAAACCAGTTGCCATATATAGATGAGATTAGGGCGGATACAGTGACTACGGTGGATATGCTTCCTATGAAGATAATGGGAGGAGAAGTTGATTTAGCGCGCCAGGCGGTATCCATAACCGAGGTGGCTCTATATAAAGAAAATGAGAATAAGGGGGGTTATAGGGTAATACCTCTAAAATTCCATTGCCCCATTCCGATTACGTTTAATTACAGCAATCCGGATCCTGTATGGCGTGAGATAGTATGGGATACAAGATTTCGACAGGCTTTGAACCTCGCTATTAATCGGGAAGAAATAATAGATGCAGTTTATCACGGCTTTGCCTCTCCATCAAAGATAACCCCCAGCGAGTATGATCCTGAAAAAGCAAATCAATTGCTTGATAACATGGGTCTAGATAAGAGAGATTCTGAAGGCTGGCGCTTAAGACCCGATGGAAAAAGGATGGAACTTTTAATAGAAACAAGCGCTCCGGCTACCGATTTTATACCGATGATTGAGCTATTAGTTGAATACTGGAAAAATATAGGTATATATACGACGATGAAGCAAGTGGAGTCTTCACTGTTAAGTTCGCGTGTACAGGCGAATGAAACTCAAGTCATTGTTTCGAGCTGGTTTGATTTGCCTGTGGCGCAGGGTAATCCTTACATGTTAGAGTGGGTATTTCTAAATGATCGTTATAAGGTTTCGGATGGCTTCCATAAATGGTATACCAGATTCGGCAAAGAGGGGATAGAACCGCCTGATTCACTTAAGCCTGTATTTGAACTCTACCGAAAAATGCGAGCAAGCAAAAGCTTTGAAGAAATAGGAATTCATATGGACGAGTGGGAGAAGGCAATGCACGATTCTCTCTTCCTGATTGTACCTGTTGAAGACGTTATGATTCCTTTAATTGTTTCCAATAGGATAAAAAATGTTCCGGAGAAGGGATATCAGATTATGGCCAATTTTGCCGGCGAGGTACTTTTCTATGATGAATAGTCACAACTCCCCTGGATGGTGGTCATCCCACCATCCAGGGAAAAAGAAAGGAGACTGGATATGGCTGGTTATGTGATTCGCAGATTTTTATCTTTAATCCCTTTGCTGTTTATCCTTTCCATTGTAGTCTTTATTATAATTGAACTTCCGCCAGGAGACTTCTTGACGGTTTACATAGAGCAATTAAAGAGCTCAGGAGTTTTGATCAGTGAAGAAGAAATAGCCAGATTAGTTAAACAATATGCCTTGGATAAACCGCTGCATATCCGGTATATTACCTGGATTAAAAATATAATTTTACACGGGGATTTTGGTCGTTCTTTTCGATGGAATAGGCCAGTTGTTGAACTCATTAAAGAGAGGGTGGCTTTAAGTGCTGTGATTTCATTGTTTTCGATTGTGTTTGTATGGATTATAGGCGTTTCTATTGGGATTTATTCAGCCGTTAAACAGTATTCGATGTTTGACTATATCTTCACATTTATAGGCTTTATTGGCGTTTCGATACCTGGCTTTCTGTTGGCTTTATTGATTATTTGGTTTGCGTATACTAAATTTGACATATACATTAGCGGACTTTTCTCTCAGCAGTTTGTGGATGCTCCTTGGAGTTTAGCCAAGGTTTTGGATATGCTAAAACACATATGGGTGCCGGTGATAATTATTGCAGTTTCGGGGATAGCGGGGAATATCCGCACTATGAGAGCAAACTTGCTGGATGAATTGAGAAAACCATATGTAACTGTTGCTAGGGCCAAAGGTCTATCGGAAACGAGGTTATTGATTAAATACCCTATTCGTATAGCTGTGAATCCAATGATTAGCACTATTGGCTGGACATTGCCGGCCATCTTTTCTGGAGAATCTTTAGCGTCTATAATTCTGAATCTGCCAACTATAGGCCCTTTGCTCATGCAGGCGCTTTTAGCTCAGGATATGTATCTTGCAGGAAGTCTCATTTTGATAATGGGAGCCCTTACTTTGGTGGGGACGTTGATTTCTGATATTTTATTGGCCTGGGCTGACCCTCGAATCAGATATGGGAACACAGGGGGGAAATGATGATGCAATTATTTACTAAACTTGCTAGAAGAAAAAAAGAAGAAATTAAAGATGAAAAGATATTTTTGGCCTCGCAATGGCAATTGATGTGGTGGAAATTTAAACGACACAAATTGGCCATGGTAAGCATGTGTATTTTGGCTTTCCTTTATATCATTGTTCTCTTTTGTGAATTTATAGCGCCCTATGATCCATGGGAGCGGTTTGAAGATTATAAGAATGCTCCTCCTCAACTGGTACGTTTTTATTCTAAAGAAGAAGGGTTCCGGGGACCATTTGTATATGGGATGAAGCAAGAAATGGACATGGAGACTTTTCGCAAAGTTTTCGTTGAAGATGAAAGTAAAAAGTATGCTGTTCGGTTGTTTGTCAGGGGGAGTAAATACAAATTGTGGGGTTTGTTTGAAAGTGACTTGCATTTATTTGGGTCTAAAGATGGTCCGGTCTTTCTGTTTGGGACCGACGAATTAGGCAGAGATTTGTTTTCAAGGGTTATATATGGGGCGAGAATATCGTTGACTATTGGCTTGGTAGGTGTCTTTTTAAGCTTTATTTTGGGAACGCTGCTTGGAGGGATTTCGGGATATTTTGGAGGAACTATTGATGAGGTTATTCAACGCACTATAGACTTTCTCGTGTCTATCCCAACTATTCCATTATGGATGGCGTTATCAGCAGCCATTCCCCAAGATTGGTCAGTTATAAGAACCTATTTTGCTATTACTATAATACTTTCTCTCGTAGGCTGGGGTGGTCTGGCAAGGGTGGTACGTGGCAGGTTGCTGAGTTTGAGAGAAGAGGATTTCATTTTAGCAGCAAGGTTAACTGGTGCTAGTGAATGGAGAATAATAACCAGGCACATGTTGCCGTCTTTTGCCAGTCATTTGATAGCCTCTATTACTCTTTCTATACCTGGCATGATACTTGGAGAGACCTCTTTGAGTTTTATAGGGTTGGGATTGAGACCGCCGGCCATTAGCTGGGGCGTACTGCTTCAGGATGCACAGCAGGTAATTGCTGTGGCTCATTATCCTTGGAGACTTATTCCCGCGTTTTTCATAATAGTAACGGTACTTTCTTTTAACTTTTTAGGTGATGGTTTACGAGATGCAGCAGATCCTTATTCAAGATAAGGAGGATAATTCCATGGGAGATAATGTTTTGTTAGAAGTTAAAAATCTTAGAACTTACTTTTTTCTTGACGAGGGTGTAGTTAAAGCTGTAGATGGGGTTAATTTTAAGATAGAAAAAGGCAAAACTTTTGGAGTGGTAGGGGAATCTGGATGTGGTAAGAGCATAACTGCTCAGTCTATTTTAAGGATTCTTCCTCCACGGGGAGAAATCGTTGAAGGCGAAATTATATTTTACAGAGATGATGGTTCTGTAGATTTGGTTAAACTTGATCCTAAAGGTCAAGAAATTAGGGATATAAGAGGTAAAGAGGTTGCAATGGTATTTCAGGAGCCAATGACTGCCCTTGCTCCTGTATATACCATAGGCGATCAGATAATAGAAGCAATCTTATTACATCAAAATGTTACAAAAGAGCAGGCGAGAAAAATAGCAATAGATTTGTTGGGAAGAGTAGGGATACCAAAACCAGAAGAAAGGGTAGATGCATATCCCTTTGAACTTTCAGGAGGAATGCGTCAGCGGGCAATGATAGCTATGGCTATATCCAGCAATCCAAGCCTCTTAATAGCGGATGAACCAACAACGGCGCTGGATGTCACTATACAAGCGCAAATCTTAGACCTTATAAAGAATTTGCAAAAAGAGATGGGAATGGCGACAATGTTGATCACTCATAATATGGGAGTAATAGCCGAAATGGCAGATGATGTAGCGGTCATGTATTTGGGAAAGATAGTTGAGAGCGGGCCGGTAAATGAGATTTTTTATAATCCAAAACATCCATACACTGTAGCATTATTGAAATCCATACCTAAAGTAGGGAAGAAAGTTAAAGGGAGATTGGAGTCCATAGAGGGTATGGTACCAGATCCCTATAATTTGCCTACGGGATGTAGATTCCATCCAAGGTGTCCATCATATGTGGAAGGCACATGTGATAAAGCGGAGCCGCCGGAGATAGAGATAACCACAGGACATAAGGTCAGTTGCTTTTTATACGGAGGTAGATAGAAAATGGGTAGCAATGTATTACTAGAGGTAAAAAGTCTAAAGAAATATTTTCCTATTCAAAAAGGGTTTTGGAGGAAGAAGGTAGGAGAGGTAAAAGCAGTAGACGATATAAGTTTTTATATAAGGGAAGGAGAAACTTTAGGATTGGTTGGAGAATCTGGTAGTGGCAAGACTACTACAGGAAGAGCTATTCTCAGAGCGATAGAGCCGACGGAAGGCGAAATCTTGTTTAACATAAACGGTACCTCAAACTTCGCAGTTAAATATTGACTGCTAGACCTTGAAAAATCAATAATTCAGCCAATTTATATACCTATTAAGATGCTTTTTTATACTCCAT
>NZ_FOXR01000058.1:0-6303 GCF_900115765.1 Caldicoprobacter faecalis
TTGGGGCAGGGGCTATGGTTGTCCCAAATACCGCCAGCTGGGGGTGGGACAACTTGAAAGGCGGTAAGAAATACCCCAGCCGTCTAAACTTGTGCAGTTTTGTACAGTTTAGATGACCAGGGCTCTTATGGCTAATATTATGATCAACTTGGGGCTGGCCATCCAGGAAAAGGACCTGAGGCGATTGAGGGAAAGCCTGCAGAAGATGTCGCCCAACGATGAAATTACCATAAGGTTAGAATCCGCATACAGCTATGAGGAGGATATAATCATAAACGAACTGGAAAGGCTGGGAATGGACTACCGTTCCTATGGCGGCAAGGGTAATGACTTCTACGTCATTGTGAGGCGTAGGCTGCACTAAGAGGGCGTGATTCTATATCACGTCCTTGTTGTATTATTTTGTAAATGGGATACCATCCTATCCCCGATACAAAGTAGTCTAAAGTTCCAAGGTAGTTGAATATAATAAGCTTAGCAGGAGGGGTTAGGATGGTATTAAATAAGCTGGGTAAGGATATAATGGCGCTTTTGTATGTGGTGATCTTTTTCCTTTTATATGTGGCCATGGAAGACTACAGCTTGAAGTTTGACTCTGAGCCTGAGGTGCCGGTTGCCAGCCAGGCTGCGAGCAAGATGAAGGGTAATGACGCCGAACAATATGAAGGAGAGTATAACATTTTCATCGACTTGACCGAATCCATGCTGTACCTGTTTAAAGGGAATAAGCTGGTCAAGAAGTATCCCATAGCCCAGGGCAAGCCTTCCACACCGTCTCCCATTGGGGTTTGGGAGATTGTGAGCAAGGCCAGGAACTGGGGTTCAGGGTTTGGTACTCGGTGGATGGGTTTAAACGTGCCCTGGGGGACATACGGCATTCACGGGACCAACAGGCCGGAGTCTATAGGGCGCAGGGCATCCGCTGGATGCTTCCGCATGAGGAACAGGGACGTTGAGGAGCTATATGACCTGGTGCCCTACCGCACAAAGGTGGTGGTGTACGGTGGCCCCTTTGGCAACCTTGGCAGCCAGCTTGTAAGGCTGGAGCCGGGGGACCGAAACTCCCATGTGCTGGAAGTACAGAAAAGGCTAAAGCGTTTGGGCTACTACCAGGGAAGTCTGGACGGCATATACGGCGAGGGCATGAAGTACGCCCTTCTAAAGTTTAAAAAGGAACATGGATTGCCTGTAAACCACTATGTGGACTGGGCTACCTACAAAGCGCTGGGGATTATCCCATTTGAATGAGAGGAATTGGAGGAAATTGAAGCTGGAAGATGTGCTGGAGGTACAAAAGATATGTTGACCAAAGTGATTGTAACCGAAACCGTTGATCCGTGGTGGAATTTGGCAGTAGAAGAGCATCTGCTTGGAAATGTGCAGCCAAACGAATGCATACTGTATCTATGGCAAAACCAAAATACCGTGGTAATTGGCAAGAACCAGAACCCGTGGAAAGAATGCCGAGTTGACCTGCTGGAAAAAGAAGGGGGTAAATTGGCAAGGCGCATCTCTGGCGGAGGAGCTGTGTTCCACGATTTGGGTAATCTCAACTTTTCCTTTCTGGTGGACAGGGAAAAGTTTCATATTCCCTCTCAGCTGGAGGTCATTTTATCGGCTGTTCGAAAGCTGGGCGTAAATGCCCAGTTCAGCGGGCGCAACGATTTGGTGGTGGATGGCAAGAAATTTTCGGGTAACGCCTTTTGTTACCGCAAGCATTCGGCCCTGCATCACGGGACAATCCTGGTATCGCTGGATTACGATAAGATGGTGAGGTACCTGCAGGTGCCCCAGCAGAAGATTCAGAGCAAGGGCATTGAATCGGTGCGCTCCAGGGTGATCAACCTGGCCGATATAAATCCCAGCATAGCGGTAGAAGACGTCAAGAAGTCGGTGGTGGAGTGCTTCAAGAAGCTTTACGGGGACGGAGGTCCTGTCCTGTATGCTGATGAGGTCATTGACAGACAGCAGGTTGAAAGGCTGTACCGCAAGTATTCATCGTGGGAATGGCGATACGGCGAAACACCCCAGTTTAATATGACTATAGATACCCGTTTCAGCTGGGGTGGCATAGAATTATGCTTTTTGCTTGAAAAGGGCACTATACAAAACGTCACAGTATATTCCGATGCGATGGACGAAGCGTTTATTGAGATGATACCTCAAGCCCTTAAAGGGTGCGCCTTTAATTCTCAAGCTATGGCTCAGGCGCTGTTGGATATAAATGCAAATGAAGGCCAGAGAAAGCAAATGCTAGACGATATCGTTCAATGGATACTAGGCAATGGTTTTTAGGCAGGTGATTTTTTATGGGTTTGATAGGTAACATATACGGCCTTTTGGGATACTATTGCCATGTAAGGGACAAGCTGGATAAAGCCATGCGCTTTTATGAAAAGGGTATGGTGCATGATATGACCAAGCCATCCTACAAGCTGGCTTACGGGGTCCTGCTTTTAAAAAGCGGCCAGTTTCAGAAAGCCAGAGACATCTTCAGCAGCGTACTCATCGATCCCCGTTACAAGGACTCGGTGAGAAACATGGCAAAGCTGAACTTAAGCCTGGCGTATTGGAAGCTGGGGGATATCGATACGGCCATCGAGATGCTCAGGGAGCTTCACAGAAAACAGAGAACCTCCAGGATATATGAGGCTTTGGGGTATCTGCTCATTGAAAAAGGGAACTTGGATGAAGCGCTCAAGTACAATTTGGAAGCCGTAAAGTACGATGCCGAGGACCCCGTTATACTGGATAACCTGGCTCAGACCTACTACATGATGGGCAAGCTAAAGGAGGCCAAGAGGTATTTCGAAAAAGCCGAGTCGCTTAAGGAGGACCAGGTCTCTACGCTTTATTATCTAGGGTGTATCTATCAACAGGAAGGCAACCTTCAGGCTGCCAAAGAAAAACTTGAAAAGGCATTGGGATGCAATATCAACCCTTTGAGCACCATAAGCAGGGAAGCGATACAGCAAAAGCTGGAGGAGATAAACCACGCCCTTCAATCCAGCAGTCTCAAGTAAACGGTTTTCCTTCTGCTCTGCTGCGGGGTGACATCCGCCCTATCGATATTTTCAGATGTGCTCTCTGCTTGTGGCGCGCCATCGGATTCAGCCGATAACGGTACCACAACCGAAAGGTGGGCGGTGGGAGTGCCCTGCAGCGGTTGGCCGTCTGTTTCGACTTCAGGGTGTATGGGTACTATAAAGTAGGTGTATTTTTTGCCGCGGTCTACAAAGGTATCGGTCCACTCTACCTTATCCAGGGTTTCCCTTTTGATTTGGTGGATGAACAACGGAGTATTTCTATCCTCTTCTAATCTATAAATGTTGTAAGCAGCAAAGGTATCTTGCGGCTTAAAGGAGATGACCGGCAAGCCAGCATCATTCAAGGTTACTTTGAAATCGGAAGGTGCCTGTGGGGGCATCCAATAGTCTGATTGTTGGGTGGGTGCGGTTTCGGGGGTAAAGTATTCGGTTATGACATAAGCAGGCGGCGTAAGGGGAGATGCCAGAAACGCCTTTCTTTGTTCTTTTAGCGCCTTGGCATCCAGCTTGACCTCTATGATGTTGGCAGGTTTTTTAAATGCAGGGGCCTTTTCATCCTGATATATGTATCTAAAGATGGCTTTTGCGACCTCGGCAGGATATTTCCCGCCCACCGCATCTGGAGGCAGATAGTGCTGCCTGTCCACGTTGTCGTATCCCATCCAGACGGTGACGACGTACTGCGGGTTATACGCGACAATCCAGGCGTCCTTTACCCCGTCTATTCCTGCAAATTCTGCGGTATCGGGAAGCTCCACTGTACCAGTCTTGGCTGCCAGGGGTATATTCAAGTCTTTGAGCCTGGTGGCTGTCCCGTTTTCAACCGCTGAGCGCAATATATCGTTTAAGATGAAGGCACCTTCTTCGCTCATTATCTGTTTTTTCACGGGTTTTGATTGATATACCGTGATGCCGTAAGAGTTTTCTATACGGCGTATTGTGGTGTAATCCTTGTATCTTCCGTTGTCAGCAAGTGCAGCATATGCTCTGGCAAGCTGTATAGGCGTTACGCCTTTATAAAATCCCCCCAGGGCAATGGGAAGGCTGTATCTGTCCTGCTCTGCAAAAGGTATTCCAAACTTCTCGGCAAAAGAAATTCCGTTTTGAATCCCTATATCTTTGAGTATGCGCACGGCAGGGACGTTTATCGAATCGGCCAGGGCCTCTCTGACCGTTACCCATCCGCGGTATCTGCCATCGAAATTTGAGGGCTTGTAATTGCCAAACTGCGCTTGGGCATCCAGTACAAAGGTGACAGGGGTGTAGCCAAAATATTCAATGGCAGGGCCGTATACCAGCAATGGCTTTATGGCTGAACCGGGCTGTTTTGGCATTTGAATCGCTCTGTTTAACCCTTTTTGTATGACGGTGCTTCCATCGAGGTATTCCCTGCCGCCGATTATGGCACGAATTTCCCCCGATGGCACATCCAGCACCACCAAAGCGCTCTCACAGGGGATGCCGCTTGCAGGGCATCGGGGGAACAGTTCATCTTTGGAATACAGTTCCTCCACGTATTTTTGTAGCTGCCTGTCAAGAGTGGTGTATATCCTATATCCCTGTGTCAGCAAGGCTTCTTCAGATACCCCGAGTATATCAGCTGCTTCCTCCAGAACCATGTCCATAAAAAAGCGGTGGGGATAGCTTCTGGGCGACGGTTTGGCAAATATCAGCTTTTCTGCCTTGGCTTTTTCGCCTTCCTCACGAGAGAGGTATCCATACTTGACCATGAGGTCTATTACCAGGTCCTTTCGCTTCAGGGATTCTTCCATGTTGTTAAACGGAGAATACGTTGACGGGCTTTTGGGAATGCCTGCCAGTAAGGCTGCTTCGGCCACTGTTAAGTCCTTGGCCGACTTGCCAAAATACAGCCTTGAAGCTGCTTCTATCCCATAAGTCCCCTTGCCGAAATATATCAGGTTGAGGTACATTTGGAGTATCTGATCCTTGGAATACAACTTTTCCAGCCTGTAGGCTAGGTATATCTCCTGGAGCTTTCTGTGGATGGTCTTTTTTTGCGTGAGAAAGGCGTTGCGCACTACCTGCTGGGTGATGGTACTTGCGCCTTCTGCATATCTGCCCTGCTTTATGTTTTGAATCAGGGCTCCGAATAAGCGCTTTATATCAAAGCCGTGATGCCGATAGAAGCGTATATCCTCTACGGCGATAAATGCGTTTTTGACGTGGTCCGGGAGTTCTGATAATGAGACCTTTATCCTGTTTTCTACACCATATATGCTGGTTATAAAGTTATCGTTTACATCGTATATGAATGATGATTGCTCTATGTTTTCGATTTGAGTTAAATCGACATCTCTCCATTTGTTTATAATGATGCTTAAATATACAGCTGTTAACATGAGTCCTCCTGTGACAAAGCTCAACATACCTATAGCTATAGAACGATAAAGGGAACGGCGATTCTTTTTTCTCTTTCTGCTCATCCGTGAAGGTATCGGTTCGTGCTGGTTCATAGGGAATAACCTCCTGCGATAATGTCGATTTCATCTTAAATTATTCCCTATAAACCGGAAAATTAAACTAAATTAAAAAGGCTCCTTATCGGAGCCCTTGTTAACTGTTAAAATCTTCTACAATATGCATTTCACCCAGTCCGCGCTCTACGTTCATCTCGTAAATTCGGTTGGCCTCTAGTTTTTGGGCGATGATGGAAGCAGCTTTTTTAGGGTCAATGCGTTTGCCGCAGGTGAAAACGTCGATGCTGGCATATCCGTGCTCGGGAAAGGTGTGGATGGCCAAATGGGACTCGGAAACTATTACCACCCCTGACACGCCCTGAGGTGCAAACTGGTGAAATGTTACTTCCCTTACTTCAGCACCCGCTTGCAGCGCAGCGTCAGTCATCATCTTCTCGACGAACTTGATGTCGTTCAATAGTTCCCGGTTGCATTCCCAAAGTTCTAAAATGCAGTGCCTCGAATAGGTATCCATCAGCAAAACCCCCTTTACTTAAAATTTTTAAGTATCCACTTACGGGGGTAGGTTAGTACAACTGATGTCCTAGTCCCCGTAATAAAGGACAGGCTCAGCAGATGTCCCAACCCTTTGATAAGTGGATACTTTCTTTAGCAAAATCTTTGCATGCTGCACTATACTTTAGCATAAATCGAAAAAAAAATCAATTACTATTCTCCAAATTTTGTTGTTATTCTGTGATAATGTCATATTGAAATTATTCTGATATAATGTCATACATGAGAGAGGAGATATTCAACATGACACAAAAAGAAATGAC
>NZ_FOXR01000069.1:0-3698 GCF_900115765.1 Caldicoprobacter faecalis
TGCTTAAGCCGCTGGACTTATATGCCTCAATCCTAGCTTCCCACTGTTGCTTACGCTCTTTGTGCGTCATAGATAATCCCTCCTCATCATTTCTACGGAGGAATTATCTCACATCTGATTACAAATTTTTAGGTGTGCTCTATTTGACGCTTACGAATGTCCCACTGCTAATACTCGCGCATGCATCGCATCATTCATAACCTCAACTACTAAATGTTCAGTAATCATACCTGCGAGTCTAGAGACTACTGGAGAGCTTCAAGCACCTCATATAGCCGCTTGTACATCTATACTTTTAGGAAAAAATTTTAAGGGAGGTTTTACAAGTGAAAAAAAGGATTAAATTGGGCATTTTATTATTTATAATTGCCACTACACTTTCATTAATTTTATTGGGTTGTAGTCAAGAACCGTTTAATAACAACGTCAGGGAAAACAAAGCTAAAGAGCAGCCGATATCAAAAGAAAGTCTACAAAAGCCAGAAATTATTTTGGAAAGTTTAAAATCTGCATCACCGGAAGAAGTCATTCAAGCATTCTTTTGGGGGCATAGTAATCACAGCAAAGAAGTCGTTAACGCTACGCTCTATCATGAATATGAGAAGATTAATAGCGATTATCCAGAAATTAAGCAATGGGAAGTCCTGCAGATAACCAAGTTACTTAATCCCCCAGAATGGCTAAAAGACAGTGAAAAGCAATTTAATCAAGTAGAATATTTTAAGGTTAAACATCGCTTAACCCTCAATCCAGGATATGATTTATCCAATACGCAGCTAGCTGAAATAGCAGAGCGAGGGGAAATTGAATGGTACTTTGTCCTTGCCAAGGAAAGGGGGTCTAGGTGGTTTATAGTGTACTATGGAAATTAGAAGATGGTGGGTCATTAACCCACCATCTTCTATTGTTGGAGTTAACACGTTTATTTAATAACTGTCTATATTCCAGGGCTCAGCTTGTAAGCTTCACCCATTATATTAAATCTCGTTGCCCATTGGAATCATCTCCTTTGATTCATCTTCTTACCATATATAACAAATCAAAGAAGGCTTTTGTGACATGGAAGCAAAAAAATTTTTATGTGAATTCAGCCAGCAGTTCTCATCGGGAACCAATCTATTCAATCACGACCTTTTCAGCCCTGCAGTAAACCTTCATAGAATCATAATCCTTAAACGACTCAGGAAATCGTATATACATTCTACTTTTGTCTTGAACCCAATGCAGTTCATTAAGAGAAGAAAAATATTTTATCTCTTCTGTTTCCCCCGTGTTAGGTTGCAAGAACTCCGAGTTCACCGTATCACGGCACATTGCAAAGATTATACCCTCATTATAATCAAAAGACATCTTTCTTGCTGAGTAAGATAAATATGAAGGCATATAGTAAAAGAGTACTGTCCTTTCATTTACTTCAATAAAAAGTAATTCATAACCCGGAAAAGCAGTAGCAGGCTTATAGAAATAATCCAATTCATGCAATTTATTGGGATCTCTCAACTTATCTTCATCAGAAGCTTTTTTGGCAGCCATAATGGCTTCTACAAGTTCATCTACCGAGGAAGCTTTAAACGGCTCTATTTTGGTCCCATCCCATGCCCTCCATGTCCTGTAATAATCTGTCTTTCCATTCTTTTCGTACTCTGCTGTATATTCAATTATTCTTTTACCATTAGGTCTCTCAAAAACAACTGTTACGTCCGGATAATGAATTGTTGGTTTAGGCTTACCATCGACAAGCATATAATCTGGAGTGTTGTATCTAGCAAAATATGCATCAAAAAATTCCTTTTGGAAATTCGGATCAGCCACCAGTTGTGATATCTTTTTAAATATTTCATCAATATCTTTATCAGTTGCATCATTTTTCAAAATACAGGTGATTCGAAGGCAGGGAGTATAATATCTTGCTTCAATCTTTTGTATTTTATCATTTTCTTTGAGGATATTCGTTTTAAACTCTTTAAACATTGGAGTGTTTAGGTTATAGGTAATTGCGCATTCTGTAAAAATTAAATTTATAGCACTGATCAATAATAATATGACAAATACCTTTTTTGTCATCTCATCCGCCCTCCATACCGATATGGCATTACATATAATCGACATTGTCATTCAAAGTAAATTAATCCACCGCCCCATGTACTGGTAGATTCGAACCAGACATCATAACTTATAGACCTTCTTTCTCCCCATGTGGACACCGTTACCCATCTTGTTCCATCCGAATACCTGTAATATTCGGTGATCGTCATCCAGTGTGCTTTGTATTCATAATCTCCAAATGGCTGCATATTTAACATTGCCACAGGACTATCGTTGTTGAGGCCATTTTTTATATAAGTAGATGTATTGGTTAAAGTGAAATCCCAATTGTTTACAACCCTTCTTAAAGGTGCTCCTCTGTCTGATGAAAATTTCTCTACACTCTCTACAAATTTTCCCCACCATGTCCCCAGCAATCCCGGGTTTATATATGAATATAACGTATCCATGTGGGAAATGAAACTTGTTTTTGACAAATTTCTAAGAGAATAAAGAGCGTCCCATGTAGTTCCAGGCTTTCTAGCAAAATAACAAGTTATATTTGCGGCTGCAACCGGTCCACAACCACGGTTTTTCTTTGTTTCTGTATCATACCACGCCTGATCACCCCCATAATAAATAGTAGTTCCTTCATATACCGGAACAAAATTACTAATAGAGCTATTAATTAGTTTTGCACTCTCTATTACTGATAAGGCGTTCGTTGAAGTATTAGTAGAATTCATTGTATTAATTGCTATTTGAGATTTTTCTTTTGCTTTTACCACTCTAGAATAAATTTTCATTAATCTTTTTTGGGACTCTTTAAATTCTTGGGTTATATCTGTCGTATTGCCATTCCTACCTTCAAGTTCAAAATATTTTCCGTCATTTGATTTAATTACATATCTCATTGGAGGTATAAATATTACTCTTGCCTTTTTTCCATTAATAAACGCTTCTATTTTCTCAGCATTATCATTGAATGTTATTTCATATACACTACAATTATTTTCAGCTGCACCTATAAGTTATATAACCTATTTGATTATTAGCATATAGTATCGGAATCATATATGCAAATAAATTTCCCTCAACATCGTACAAATTCACAAAATTGTTACTAAGCTTAACCTGATTTTTATCAATATTTGATGCTGTTATGTTTATAAATGTATTTAAATAACATTTAGATATGCTCATTATTTTTTCTTTCTCTAATATTGCCCCATATGATGCGCTACCATCCGATTCCGTCCCATCATAAGTTCCGGTAGTAAAGTTAACCGTATTTCTTCTAATAACGTTATTACCCGGCTCAATGGCAAAACTATAGTAATTAATATTGAAAGTTATTAATGTTACAATAATAAGCCCCATTAATTTTACTAGAAATATACTTTTCCTTTTCATTTTGTACTCTCCTTTCATTTTATTAAGTAATAAAGACTAAATAACGCCGATGGTTTATCTGTAATTCGTCGAAAATCACTTCTGGACTGAGTATACCCCTAACAACCCATAGTGCACTCCCAAAAAGTCCAAGAGCTTTATTTCTGTATATTCCAGGGCTCAGCTTGTAAGCTTCACCCATTATATTAAATCTCGTTGCCCATTGGAATCACCCCCTTTGATTCATCTTCCTACTATATATAACCAAATTAAAGAAAGCT
>NZ_FOXR01000057.1:0-6596 GCF_900115765.1 Caldicoprobacter faecalis
AAATTATCTCTGTAATATTTTTTAAAACCCATAGTTGACATTTTTACTGAATAAAATTATCCTTTTTGAGGTGACATTTTCACAGACTATTGACAACAATATTAAAAATGTAGTTGACAAAATAACACGTTCGTATTAGAATACTTGCCAAGTAATACAAATTAAAATAACAAGTTCTTATCGAGGGTGGCGGAGGGACTGGCGCAGTGAAGCACGGCAACCTGTAACTACAAGGTGTCAAATCCAGCGGTGTCTTACACCGAAAGATGAGAAAGGATAGCCTCTTTCTTCTTTAGAAGAGGTTTTTATTTTGACCTCTGCTAGTATTAAAGAGGCTTTTTTGTTAATTAAATATTCAAATAAAATAATGATTGCCTTATACTTTTTTTATATTTTGTGAAAATGGAGGTCAACCGTGATTGAAGTACAGAATCTATCAAAATGCTTTCAAAATGGCAATGAATGTATATGGGCAATAAAGAATGTTAGTTTCCATGTAAACAGGGGAGAAATTTTTGGGATCATCGGATTGAGTGGAGCCGGAAAGTCTACCCTGATAAGGTGTTTAAACAGGTTGGAGGAGCCAACCCAGGGGAAAATTATCATTGACGGAGTAGATATAACAGCTCTTGATAAAAGAGAGCTAAGAGCAAAAAGAAAAGATATCGGAATGATATTCCAGCATTTTAATTTGTTGTCGCAAAAGACTACATATGAAAACATTGCCCTCCCGCTGGAATTAGCCGGTTTAGGCAAGAAGGAGATAAATTCAAGGGTAAATGAGTTGTTGGAATATGTTGGTTTAAGAGATAAGAGGAATGCTTATCCCTCCCAGCTAAGCGGGGGGCAGAAACAACGGGTTGCAATCGCTAGGGCTTTGGCCAATAATCCTAAGATTTTGCTGAGCGATGAAGCCACGTCGGCTCTAGATCCCAAAACCACAAAATCCATTTTAGAGCTTTTAAATAGGATACGCAACGAGCTGGGTCTAACCATAGTTATGATTACCCATCAAATAGAGGTGGTTAAGGATATATGTGACAGGGTGGCAATAATGGAAAATGGCGAGATAGTAGAAATAAATACCGTTGAAGAGCTATTTAGACGGCCTAAATCTAAAACCGCCAAAGCGTTTATCAGCAGCCTGAAATCCGATGTGCAGGAGGAATTTGTAATACCGGAGGAGTTTAATGGCAGGGTTGTAAGGCTAAGCTTTTGGGGCGATAATGCAAAAAAACCTATTGTTTCGCATATGATTAAAAAGTTCAACATCGATGTAAATATTTTGTCTGGTAATATCAGTCAGTTGATGAGCACAAGTGCGGGGTATCTGATCGTTGAATTAGTGGGTGAGGATGGGGAGATACAAGCCGCGATAGATTACTTGAAGAGTCAGGATGTGGACGTGGAGGTGATGTAAGTGCTGGAATTGATCATTCCTTCCTTGCTTCAGACAGTGTATATGGTATTTTTCTCTACCGTTTTTTCTCTGCTTCTGGGGTTCCCTATGGGAGTGCTATTGGTGATAACCGAAAAAGGAGGTATCTGGGAAAAACCCACATTATACAGGATATTGGATGGTATCATAAATGTTTTGCGCTCCTTTCCATTTCTAATACTCATGGTTTTGCTTTTTCCTTTGTCTAGGTTGATAGTGGGCAAAACTATTGGAACCACTGCGACAATAGTGCCATTATCGGTTGCAGCGGCGCCTTTCGTTGCCAGGGTTATAGAGACTTCCCTGAAAGAAGTCGATAAAGGAGTAATAGAATTTGGGCAGTCTATTGGAGCAACCGTTCCCCAAATAATTTTCAAAATACTCATACCCGAGGCAATGCCGTCATTGATAATGGGGGTAACGTTAACGATAGTCAACTTAATTGGGTATTCGGCCATGGCAGGTGCTATTGGAGGAGGCGGCCTGGGGGATTTGGCCATTAGATATGGTTTATATAGATTTCAAACGGATGTAATGGTGGTTTCAGTCGTGGTAATAGTAATTTTGGTTCAAGGGGTCCAATTTTTAGGAAATAAATTGGCCTCAAGAATAAATAAAAAATAACATGATAGGGAGGGGATGAAATTGAAAAGAATACTCGTTGTGTTGATTGCAGGTTTGCTGATTCTTTCTCTTGTGGGGTGTGCCCAGAATAAAGGTAATGAAAATTTGATAAGAATTGGAGTATCGCCCGAACCCCATGCTAAAATAATAGAGCTTATAAAGGAAGATTTGGAAAAGCAGGGCATAAAAGTGGAGATAATTGAATTCACCGATTACGTTAAACCAAACCTTGCCCTTGCCGAGGGAGAATTGGATGCAAACTTTTTTCAACATGAACCTTACATGAACAAATTTAAAGAAGAGAATAACCTTGATATTGTATCCATTGGCGGGGTACATATTGAACCCATGGGGCTTTATTCTTCAAAGTACAGTTCAATTGATGAATTGAAGGACAATTGCGAGATTGCCATACCCAATGACCCCACCAATGGAGGAAGGGCACTGCTGCTTCTGCAAAAGCATGGTTTAATAAAATTAAGAGAGGGAGCCGATACGCTTGCTACTGAAAATGATATTATAGAAAACCCCAAAAATATAAAGTTTGTTCCGTTGGAAGCTGCTCAGTTGCCGAGAGTGCTAAGCGATGTAGATGGTGCCGTTATAAACGGTAATTTTGCCCTGGAAGCTGGATTGGTACCCACAAAAGATGCACTTATTTTAGAAGATAAGGATTCTCCCTATGCCAATATAGTGGCGGTGAGAGCCGGTGAAGAAAAACAGGAGAAGTTCAAAAAACTAATGGAAGCTTTGCGCAGCGAAAAAGTTAGAAAGTTTATTGAAGAAAATTATAATGGTGGTGTAATACCTGCGTTTTAGCAGTTTTTGAGACATTTCTGTTGTTTGCTTCGAAAATTTTTCTTATCAATTCTCTGGCTTTTTCAGAGGATATTTTTCTCAGCTCATTATATGGTCTAATACTCATTAGAGGTCGGCTTCCCATCCTTGAAGTTTTTAATTATATCAAAGAGGATGGAGACGGCCTCTACTCTTTTTATGGCTTTTTCATCTCCGATATTTTCAAACATCCATTCGATGTGGGAAATATCTTTACACCTATTCGAGATCTCCCCAAAATACCGCTTGACAATTTAATGAAGATAGGCTAATATAATAATGCGAGCTGCGAGACGGGGCGTTAACTCAACTGGTAGAGTGCCATCTTGACGTGGTGGAAGTTACAGGTTCGAGTCCTGTACGCCCCACCAAAATGAGAGGGAGGGAAAAGACCTCCCTCTTAATTTTTTTTCATTTAAGCTAAAACTCAATTTACTGCAGAGGTAGTGCAAATGCTCGATTTCATATGATATAATTTTTATTAGGAAACCATTTTTTGCTTTATATTTGGTTAAAAGGGTTATCAAACATAGCGATTTTTTGATATCTGGTAAAGCCAATTAAAAGAATATATATGGGGAGGGGTTCTCACCGTGTATAGCCAGGAAGATTTACAGCAAACCGGGAAACAATTGAAGCGCATAATCATTTTGCTTGGTGCTGTTTTGATTGCCTTTCTGGTCATTTCCATTGTACTGGCCAATATGGTCAACAATACTTTGGGCATGATAATATTGTTGATTGGAATATGCCTCGATATTTTTATCTGGGGCGTATACGGCAGCCAGGTGTTGGCATATTATAGATTCCTTGGGGATATGTTTACTGGACGGCAGAGGGTTGAATCGGGTGTAGTGAAAAGGGTTGGCACCCAGCCTGTTTACAAGGACAACAAACTCTACTATTATGAAGTTTTGATTGAGAACGATGGAGTAGAACAGATGTTGCTTGTAGATGCCAATAAGCCTTTGCCCAATATACAGGTGGGCCAAAAATACGAGTTTAAAGTTTTCCAAAATTTTGTGATAGACATATTAAGCGGGCCTAATGTATAAAAAATTGAGGAGCATAATGCTCCTTTTTTATTTGTCAGTCACATTGAACAGTTTGGCTGGTATATCCCAACACATCGCCATCTTGATCTAGGTATACTGTAAAGCTCTTGTTGTATTCTGGGTTTAATTGCTTTTTAGGTGGATAAAACACTATTTTCAAATAATCTCCCTTATAAGTTATGCGGTTGCCTTTTGGATCTGTGCATATTACCGTTTCGGTGTCACAGTGGTGAATGGATATTTCGGTTTCTTCAAAAGCTACTTTTTCACCATGGCCTTTGAGGTGATCGGTGGCCCTTTTTATGATTTCTAGATCGGTCATAGACATTATGGCGGAATATCCCTCCTGTGCTTCATCATTATAATCATCGTTGGTATGAGATACATCCAAAGCAAGGGGCGGCCTGGCGCTACATCCAATCATAAATGCGGCGAGAAAAAGTATTATGGGAATTACGTATTTTCTATTCTTCATCGGCACCATCTCCTCAATAGATTCTCATTTTAATCCTATGCTTTACATTCGCAAAAAAGAATTTTCAACTATCGATAGTGCATGATAAAATAGTAAGAAGATACAGATGAACGGGAGGAGTTTTATGAAGATATGTTTTTCCACACTGGGATGTCCGGATTGGTCATGGGAGGAAATCCTGGCTGCAGCCAAGGACCTGGGATATGATGGTATAGAGCTCAGAGGTCTAGGAAATGAGATTTACGTGCCCAAGGCTAAGCCATTTCTTCCTGAAAACATACAGACGTCAAAACGTCAGCTACTGGACAAAGGGCTGGAGATTTCTTGCATCACTTCCTCGTGTCATTTACACGAAAAGGATGCGGAATCATATATACAGGAAGGTATGGAATACATCGACTTGGCCGAGCAACTGAATGCTCCGTTTGTCAGGGTACTGGGAGATAGCGAACCCTATCCCAAGGCGCCGGTGGATGTAAAGCAGGTGATCAGGATGCTCAAGGTGTTGGGAGATTATGCATCTTAAAAAGGGGTAACAGTACTGCTTGAAACCAACGGGGTATTTGCCAATTCGAGCGTGATGATAAAGACCATGGAAGAGGTTCAACATCCGTATGTTGGGGTGCTGTGGGATATTCATCATCCATACAGGTTTATGGGCGAGTCGGTATTCTTGACATATAACAGGCTTAAAAGGTATATCCGCCACGTTCACGTGAAGGATTCGCAAATGGAAAAGGGCAGGGTCAGGTACTGCCTCATTGGTCAGGGCGATATTCCCATAAAGGAAGCAATTGATCTGCTGCAGGATGATTACAAAGGGTATATTTCTCTGGAGTGGCTTAAACGCTGGTATTACGACCTGGAGGAACCGGGCATCGTATTCTCCCATTTTATACATGCAATCAGGGGCATGTTAAAGTGAGTAAGTGTGCGGTTTATGAGCGGTAATAGGGGATTCATAGGTTTTGCAATAAAAACATCGCAAGTATTCCCACCACTATGGTGAGGAATAAATTTTTGGTCCTGATTGCCACAAAAAAACAGGGAATAGATGCTATAAAGGCGTTGTTGTCAAGTCCGATAGAAAGCTCATCCTGCGGTGCCAGGATGGCGGGAGCCAGCAGCGCAGACAGCACAGCTACCGGTATAAACTGCAGCCATTTTAAGAACAGCGGTGGCAGTTTAACTTTTGACAGCAGCACCATAGGCAACATCCTGGGCAAATAGGTTACAAGGCTCATTCCGATGATGATAAGGATAACTTTTTGCTCCATAGTTCCGTGCTCACTCCTATCGTTGCGGCTAATACCGTAGCTATGATGACATTCCAGCTACCTCCTACTGTTGCTGTTATAAACAGCGAAAAAGCTGCCGAACAAACGGCTACAAATATATCCCTTTTATCCTTTATATGCATGCACAGCAGGGCTATAAACATCGCCGATAGGGCATAGTCCATACCCCAGCGGGTAGGGTCGGGTATCAGATTGCCAAGCATGCCGCCTACAACCGTGCTAATTACCCATGCCGCATAACAGACGGTATGCAGCCCCATAAAGAAAGAGGCCGAAGGCGCATGCTCTTTGGTATAGGTGATGTCTACGGCATAGGTTTCATCCGTCAGCCCGAAGGATATGATGGCCTGAACAACTGATGGTACTTTTTTGAGGTAGGGCGATAACGAGGCGCTCATGAGCATATGCCGTAGGTTCACGAGAAATACGGTAAAGATTATGGAGGCGGCATTGACGCCTGACGCTATCATGGCTGTGGCGATAAACTGGGATGCACCGGCATATACCATGAACGACATCAAGAATATTTCAAAGATTGATAGGCCTTGTTGGTTTGCTAGTATTCCGAAAGCCAAACCAATTGGAGTATAGCCTAGCACAACGGGAACAGACTTTTTAATGCCAATTACAAAATTATCATTCATCACAGATTCTCACCTGTTTTTCTACATATTGTTGTATGGCAATCTACATTTTTGCACGGTAACTGCAAATGAAATTTTATCATAGTGTACACGAAAAAAACAATCAGGTCAAGCTCAAACATCCAATTTATGTTGTTATTCTGTGATAATGTCATATTGAAATTATTCTGATATAATGTCATACATGAGAGAGGAGATATTCAACATGACACAAAAAGAAATGAC
>NZ_FOXR01000053.1:0-8741 GCF_900115765.1 Caldicoprobacter faecalis
AGTATAAAAAAGCATCTTAATAGGTATATAAATTGGCTGAATTATTGATTTTTCAAGGTCTAGCAGTCAATATTTAACTGCGAAGTTTGAGTAAATTAAGAATAAATTTTTTGTAGGTGGGAGTGAAAACAACATGCCAAATGGTAAACCAATTACGGCAGTTATTGTGGGGGCAGGGCACCGCAGTTTGCTTTATGGTTCATACGCATTAAGGCATCCAGATCAGTTTAAAATTGTGGGAGTGGTGGATCCTGACCCCATCAGGAGAAACGAAGCTTGTAAGATGTTTTCAATTCCTCAAGAAAATGTTTTCGCGAGCATAGATGAGCTATTGGAGCGCCCAATAATAGCGGATGCTGCTATTAACGGAACAATGGATTCTCTCCATGTTCCTCTGACTATTCCGCTTTTAAAAAAGGGGTATAACGTTCTTCTTGAAAAGCCTATAGGCATTTCTAAGGAAGAAGTTTTAAGCTTATGGAGGACAGCACAGGAAACCGGGAAACTAGTGATGATATGCCATGTGCTCAGGTATGCACCTTTTTATGTTGAAATCAAGAAGGTGGTCGCAGCAGGGAAAATCGGTAAAGTTGTTCATATTGAAACAGCCGAGAATGTAAGTTACCATCACATGGCGACGGCGTTTATCAGAGGGAAATGGAATAGCAAAGCCAGGTGTGGATCCAGCATATTGATGGCAAAATGCTGTCATGATCTGGATATTATTTCGTGGCTAAAGAGCGGAGTTGCACCAACCTCGGTCACAAGCTTTGGACACTTAACCCAGTTTAAAAAGGAGAACGCGCCGGAGGGTGCAGGTACTCGATGCCTAACCGATTGTAAGATTGAGGACAGGTGCCCTTATTCTGCAAAGAGATTGTATATTGACAAGGGACTTTGGAGTTTTTATGCTTGGGAATCCATAGAACATCTAGGAGGCAGCAAGGCCCCTAAGGAAGTGAAGATAGAGTCGTTGAAAACCAATAATCCTTATGGCCGCTGTGTATGGCATTGTGATAACGATGTTGTGGATCACCAATCTGTAATCGTTCAATTTGAAGATGGGTGTATAGCTGTACACAATTTAATTGGTGCTACTGCCAGGCCGTGTCGTACTATACATATTGTTGGCACTCAAGGAGAAATAGAAGGTGTAATGGAAGACGGGCAATTTGTTATCAGGTATCCATCTTTAGAAGTAGGGGAGGAATACGTTGAGGAAGTAGTAAAAGTTGATGTGCGAAATGAAATGCATGGCGGGGGAGATTTACGCCTTGTAGAGGATTTTGTTCGACGGCTTGGGGGAGAAGCTCCTTCCATATCGTCAACAGGGCTGGAAGATTCGATTTATGGGCACTTGATTGGATTTGCGGCCGATCAATCAATGGTTGAAAAGAGAAGTATAGAAGTAAAAATCCAATAAGGGCATATTTTAAAGGAGCTATACTACAGCTTAGACAATCTTTGGTTTTGCTTTTTGGCAAAACCAAGGATTATTTTGTCCTCCATTGCTTTTTATGCAATAAAAAATTCAACTTTTAAAAAATATGTTTGACAATCTAAAAAGAGTGTAGTAATATTTATAAATGATATTATTCATATAGGATTAGTAGAGATAATTGAAACTCTGTTTATTTAAAAAAGGAAGGAGGGTCAGGGGGAAGGACTAAATGAGAATATCCACCAGAGGTAGATATGGGCTGAGAGCGATTGTCGATTTGGCCGTGTATTCAAAAGGCGGGTATACGGCACTCAACAGCATAGCCGAAAGGCAGGGGATCTCGGAAAAGTATCTCGAGCAGGTGTTCAATGCCCTCAAAAAAGCGGGTATGGTAAAGAGCGTCAAGGGCTCGCGCGGTGGTTACATACTGGCATGTGATAGCGCCAGCACCACCGTGGGGGACGTACTGAGGGTGCTGGAAGGCGAGCTTTCGGTGGTGGAACCGTCGCAGAAGGAGACCGGTATGCAGGATGCAATGGAAAAATTCTTGGAGAAAAACGTTTGGAGCAAGATAAATGATAGAATCAATAGCGTGTTGAATTCCATAACCATTGAAGACCTGGTAAATGAATACAGAAAGATGATGGAGGCATCCTCATTGATCTACTATATTTAGGACTATAAACTTGTCCGCTGTAAATTTTATCAGTGGTTGTTGGCAACCAACTGCAGGTTAAGCCTTATTTTGACCTTGTTGTAGTTGTGGTCTTTTTGAGCAGCTGCAGTGCGTAACGAAGGTAGATAAAGCCTGTATTTAGCCGGGTTTATACTCTATTTTAAGGAGGGAGATGCAAGTGAGCCAGAGGAAGCTCGGGTTTGACACATTGCAGGTCCACGCGGGCCAAATTCCCGATCCGGTTACAGGGGCCAGGGCTGTACCTATTTATCAAACCACTTCCTACGTTTTTAAAGATACCGATCACGCTGCTAAGCTGTTTGCTCTTGAGGAGGAGGGCAACATATACACCAGGATCATGAATCCCACCACCGATGTCTTCGAAAAAAGGATGGCGGCTTTAGAGGGCGGCGTGGGAGCATTAGCTGTTGCGTCGGGTTCGGCAGCTGTGATGTATTCCATTTTGAATATCGCGTCAGCCGGGGATGAGATAGTATCTGCCAGCACATTGTACGGTGGAACCTACAATCTGTTTTCCTCGACTCTCAGCAAGCTGGGCATAAAGGTGATATTTGTAAATCCCGATGACCCGGATAACTTCAGGAAGGCCATAACTGACAAAACCAAGGCCTTATTTATCGAAACCATAGGAAATCCTGGAATAAACTTGGTCGACATCGAAGCGGTGGCCAAAATTGCTCACGACAATGGCATTCCCCTTATTGTTGACAACACATTCGGTACTCCTTATCTTATAAGGCCTATAGAATATGGGGCCGATATAGTGGTACATTCGGCCACTAAATTCATAGGCGGGCATGGTACATCGATAGGCGGGGTGATAGTCGATTCGGGGAAATTTGATTGGGAAGCCAGCGGAAAGTTTCCGGGGCTCACACAGCCTGATCCCAGCTATCACGGGCTGGTTTATACCAAGGCCTTTGGCGCTGCAGCGTATATCATGAAGGCCAGGGCGCAGCTGCTACGAGATACAGGCGCCTGTATAAGCCCGTTTAACTCGTTCCTCTTGCTAATGGGACTTGAGACCCTGTCCTTGAGAGTGGAAAAGCACGTGTCAAATACCAGAAAGATTGTGGAATATTTGAAATCTCATCCGGCGGTCTCGTGGGTCAACTATCCAAACCTTGAAGGGAACAAATACTACCAACTGGCGCAGAAGTATTTCCCCAAAGGGGCGGGATCTATATTCACTTTCGGCATAAAGGGCGATATAGATGCCTGCAAGAGGTTTATCAATAGCCTGGAGATATTCTCTCATCTGGCCAATGTCGCCGATGCTAAATCCCTTGTGATCCACCCTGCAAGTACCACCCATGCCCAGCTGTCCGAGGAAGAACAGCGGGCGGCAGGGGTTACCCCTGACATGATCAGGATTTCGGTAGGTATAGAGGATGTGAATGACCTAATATATGACCTGGAGCAGGCTTTGAGAAAGGCAGTGAATGGCTGATTATGACCATTTCGACCAGGGGAAGATATGGGGTTAAAGCCATGCTGGACCTGGCCTTGAACTCTTCACAAGACAGTGTCCCGGTAAAGAGTATTGCCGAAAGGCAGAACATCCCGGGGAAATACCTTGAGCAAGTGCTGTCTGCGCTTAAGAAAGCTGGGTTGGTAAAAAGCGTCCGAGGCCCTACGGGAGGTTACATGCTTGCAAAGCCTCCCGAGCACATTACGGTGGGCGATATCTTAAGGGCCCTGGAAGGCGACCTGGCTCCCGTCAAGTGCGTAGAGCAAGGTCAGAAGAAGGAGAAGTGTGCACGGGAACGCCAGTGCATAACCAAGTACGTGTGGGCCAGGATAAGGGATGAGGTCAATCAAGTGGTGGACAGCATTACGCTGAAGGATTTGGCTGATGCCTACGAAAAAGAAGTAATGAATGGATATATGTATTATATCTGAGTTCGATGATAAAGCCTTGAATAAAGAAAAGAATTTCAATAAAATCTTTAAAGAGGGGATGATATTATGGCCAGAATTGCGAAGAAATTAACAGATCTCATAGGCAACACTCCCTTGTTGGAGTTGACCAACTACAATAAAGCTAACGGGTTAAAAGCTCGTCTGATTGCAAAGCTGGAATACTTTAATCCCGGTGGAAGCGTCAAGGACAGAATAGGCTTTGCCATGATTGAAGATGCTGAGAGAAGGGGCTTGATAGATAAGAATTCCACTATCATCGAACCCACTAGCGGCAACACCGGTATTGCGCTGGCGCTGGTAGCAGCTGCTAAGGGTTACAGGCTGATTCTTACCATGCCAGATACCATGAGCCTTGAGCGCAGAAGCCTTTTGAAGGCCCTTGGCGCAGAGTTGGTGCTAACGCCTGGTGCTGAAGGCATGAGGGGTGCGATAAAGAAGGCCGAGGAGTTGGCAGCCAGCATACCCGGTTCGTTTATGCCGCAGCAGTTTAAGAATCCTGCAAACCCTGAGATTCACAGGAGGACGACCGCTGAGGAGATATGGCGGGATACCGATGGAGAAGTAGACATATTTGTGGCAGGAGTAGGAACAGGCGGTACGCTGACGGGCGTCGGCGAGGTTTTGAAACAGCGTAAACCTGATGTCAAGGTTATAGCCGTAGAGCCTTTTGATTCACCGGTGCTGTCGGGAGGTAAGCCAGGTCCGCATAAGATTCAGGGCATAGGGGCTGGTTTTATACCTGAAGTGCTCAATACCAGCATCATAGACGAGGTCATAACGGTGAAGACCGAGGATGCTTACAATACTTCTCGAACCCTTGCAAAGACTGAGGGCTTACTGGTAGGAATATCTTCTGGTGCAGCCGCTTTTGCGGCAACCCAGGTTGCCAAGCGAAAGGAAAACGAGGGTAAAACTATAGTGGTTATATTGCCCGATACAGGTGAGAGGTACCTGTCAACAGATCTATTCAAAGAAGTTTAGGAAGGGAGATGAGATATGCCAATAAAGATACCCAACGACCTGCCAGCTGCTGAAACATTGATGAATGAAAACATATTCGTGATGTTTGAAGACAGGGCTTTGCATCAGGATATCAGGCCTTTACAGATCGTAATATTGAATCTCATGCCCAATAAGATAGTGACCGAAACTCAGATACTGCGCCTCCTGGGCAATTCGCCCTTGCAGGTAGATATAGTGCTGCTTCATCCAAAGAGCCATGTGTCAAAGAATACCTCAAGGGAGCACCTTATAAAGTTCTACAACACCTTCGATGAAATCCGTGAACAGAAGTTTGACGGGATGATTATAACAGGTGCGCCGGTAGAGCATCTTGAATTTGAAGAGGTGGATTACTGGGAGGAGCTTAAGGAGATAATGGAGTGGAGCAAGACCCATGTCTTCTCCACCTTTCATATATGCTGGGCAGCTCAGGCGGGGCTTTATTATCATTATGGAATACCCAAATACAAGCTGCCGCAAAAGATGTTTGGAGTATTCCCCCACAGGGTCTGTAAGAAGAATGAAAAGTTGCTCAGGGGCTTTGATGACATATTCTATGTACCGCATTCCAGGCATACCGAGGTGAGGAAAGAGGATATACTCAAGGTCCCCGAGCTTGAGATTCTGGCTGAGTCGGAAGAAGCAGGGATTTATATAGTTGTTTCTAAAAACGGCAGGCAGGTCTTTGTGACGGGCCATTCCGAATATGACCCTCTTACCCTCAAAGAGGAGTATGAAAGGGACAAGGCTAAGGGGCTTAATATAAATCTGCCTAAGAATTATTTTCCCGGCGATGACCCAAATGCTATGCCTATCGTAAATTGGCGCAGCCATGCAAACTTGCTGTTTTCTAACTGGCTAAACTACTATGTATATCAAGAGACGCCGTATAATCTAGATGAGATAGGCTAAAACCTAAATAAAGGGATTGATTATTGACGCAAGTGGGTGTATGATGTAAAAAAAGGATAAAGGAGGTAGTGCAATGGCACAGGTAACCAAGGATATGACCATTGCCCAGGTGCTGCAGATTGACCGTGGTACAGTGCCCATTTTCCTGCGGTTTGGCATGCACTGTCTGGGATGTCCTATATCCACCGGTGAAACCCTGGAGGAGGCATCGGCAGCTCACGGGATCGATGTAGACGAACTGGTAAAGGCGCTCAACGATTACCTGAAGGATAAGTAATTTTGCGCTTCTAATAGAGCGAGGAAAGCCCCTTCTTTACAAAAAATTGTAAGAAGGGGCTTTTTTAATGAATATAGCTGATTGATTTAAACCGGTTTTTCTGATATCATTTATTGGGCGCATGGAATTGTCCAAGGACGGCTTTTGCGTGTAATGAATTTGCTGGAGAACCGCGAATTGACAGCATATAAGCTTTTTAGCGGGTTTTTGTGAAAAGGGGTACTAATTAAGAATCCTTTTTAAGGATTTAAGGAGGGAACGGGACATCAGCTATGGAAAGATATGATGTGGTGATAATAGGAGCGGGGCCGGCAGGTATTTTTACGGCTCTCGAGCTTATCAAGCAAAAGAAGGAATTGAAGATGCTGATGGTAGACAAAGGGCCCCATCTAAACAGGAGGGTATGCCCTGCACGGGAAACAGGGAAATGTGCCAACTGCCATCCCTGTGCTATAGTAAGCGGATGGGGTGGTGCAGGCGCTTTTAGCGATGGCAAGCTGACGCAGAGCGCCGAAGTGGGTGGCCGTATCCTGGACTATATGGATGAGGATGAAGCCAACCGGCTGATAAAATATGCCGATGATATATATTTGAGTTTCGGGGCTAATGCGACGCTTCATGGCGTCAATTCGGCCAGGGTGGAGGAGATAAAGTACCAGGCCTTAAAGCACAACATACGCCTGATTCCGTGTGGAGTAAGGCATCTGGGCACCGAGAAGGCTATCAATGTGCTTAAAGCCATGTATGAATATCTCACTGGTCAGGCCAATGTTAAGTTTAGCCCCATGACCGAAGCTGTTGATATAATTGTAAATGATGGGAAGGCTACAGGGATTGTTGTACAAAAGCAGGGCCAAAAGGAGATTATAGACTGCGATTATGTGGTGGTGGCGCCGGGGCGGGCTGGAGCCGAGTGGCTGGCTCAGCAGGCAAAAAAGCACGGCATTCCCATTTACAACAACGAAGTGGACATCGGAGTACGTGTTGAGGTGCCCAATGCTGTTATGGACCATCTTACAAAGGATTTGTATGAAGCCAAGCTGGTGTATTACTCTGACACCTTTGAGAACAAGGTGAGGACTTTCTGCATGAATCCAGGCGGCGTGGTATCTGAGGAGCACTATGACGGCAAGATAGCCGTTGTAAACGGCCACAGCTATGCGGATCCGGCCCTTAAAACCGATAACACCAATTTTGCTGTGCTGGTCTCCACGCGCTTTACACAGCCTTTCAACCAGCCAATAGAGTACGGCAAGTATATCGCCTACCTGGCCAACATGTTGACTGGCGGAGGTATCATGGTACAGCGCCTGGGAGACCTGCTTATGGGCAGAAGGACGGATTACAGCAGGCTCAAAAAATCGGTTACCATTCCCACTTTAAAGAGCGCTGTACCGGGAGATTTGAGCTATGTGCTGCCGCAGCGCTATCTTACATCCATAGTGGAGGCGTTGAGAGCGTTTGATAAGATAGCGCCGGGGCTGTATTCCCGCGATGTGCTGCTATACGGTGTCGAGGTTAAATTCTACAGCAGCAAGATAGAGGTAAACAACAGGTTTGAGACTCCCGTAATGAATTTATACGCCATTGGGGACGGTGCAGGCATTACCCGCGGGCTTATGCAGGCATCTGTCACTGGAATCGTGGTGGCAAGGGATATCGTATCGAAACAAGGATAAAAATTATTATTTAAAGCGGGACATGGGTTTCTATTTTTGTGATTTTCTGACCTGTTTTTATAAAATTGTGATTTACACGGTTGACAATTCGGCCAGTCTTGTGTATTATATAATCTGCATTGGTTGATGTGTGACCCATTAGCTCAGGTGGTAGAGCACTGGACTTTTAATCCAGGTGTCCGGCGTTCGAATCGCCGATGGGTCACCATTTATGGCCCCTTGGTCAAGTGGTTAAGACACCGCCCTTTCACGGCGGTAACAGGGGTTCGAATCCCCTAGGGGTCACCATGAAATGCGGCCCGGTAGTTCAGCTGGTTAGAACGCTAGCCTGTCACGCTAGAGGTCGAGGGTTCAAGTCCCTTCCGGGTCGCCATAGACGCTGGCGTAGCTCAATTGGCAGAGCAGCTGACTTGTAATCAGCAGGTTGCGGGTTCAAGTCCCACCGCCAGCTCCAGTATTCCCAAGGGTTTGAAGCCCTTGGGATTTTTAATTGAGTGGAAAAATGTTTGGGGTGATAAAGATGTATGATACTTATTCTTCTCTACAAGAGTTTATTGACGACTTGAAAGCTGTTGGAGAGATAGAATTTGAATATAACGACAAAGACTATTCACTTTTGTATTACGACAAAATTTACATTTGCGAGTACAACAAACGTAAGCGTCAAATAGAGCACACCTAAAAATTTGTAATCAGATGTGAGATAATTCCTCCGTAGAAATGATGAGGAGGGATTATCTATGACGCACAAAGAGCGTAAGCAACAGTGGGAAGCTAGGATTGAGGCATATAAGTCCAGCGGCTTAAGCA
>NZ_FOXR01000052.1:0-9229 GCF_900115765.1 Caldicoprobacter faecalis
ATAAAACTGCTGGAGGCTCTTTTAGGTCAAGGACGGGCGCAGCCCGGCGATAGCGAATCCTTGACCTAAAAGAAGCCGGAAGCAGTAAAATTTAAAGATTAGTGGTGATAATTTAACCTGATTCTAGCCAGAGGGAATTTTACACAAAAATTTGGACTTGATCTTTTATGGCGAGTTATTGTAATTTCAATATACTATATTTTTGCACATTTTTTCAACCTCAATTTCAAGAAAATGGATTTTTTCTGTGAAAACTTGTTTTAAAATTTATAGTCATATCAGAAACTTTATGATATAATTAGGCTAAGATCTAAGAGAACGGGGGGATGTTCAAATGGCGGCCTTTCAAATAGGAGTTATGGTCGATTCCTTTCGCGTGGAATTAGAAGAGGGCATAAAGAAGGCTAAAGAAGTGGGGGCTACAGGGATACAGATTTACGCTACATATGGGCGTATGGCTCCGGAAAATCTGAGCGCAGCCCAGCGCAGAGAGATACTTGATATGATAAAGTCCAATGGGCTGGTGGTCTCGGCTATATGTGGTGACCTAGGAGGCCATGGTTTTACCAAGCCTGAGGACAATCCCTGGAAAATTGAGAAATCTAAAAGGATTATGGACCTGGCTAAGGATTTGGAAGCAAATGTCGTTACTACGCATATCGGCGTCATTCCAGAGGACGAAAATCATCCCAGATGGAGAATACTTCAGGATGCGTGTGGTGAATTGGCTGAATATGGTGACAGCGTAGGGGCATACTTTGCAATTGAAACTGGGCCAGAGAAAGCTGTCACCCTCAAGAAGTTTTTGGACAGCTTAAAGTCGAGCGGCGTGCGGGTGAACTTTGACCCTGCAAACCTGGTCATGGTTACGGGCGATGACCCAGTGGAAGCAGTTTATACGTTGAGGGATTACATAGTTCATACTCATGCCAAGGATGGAATTATGAAAAAGCAGACTGATCCGGAAGTCATATACAACTTTTTTGCGGAGGGCGGTATAGAGGATCTGCGCCTGGAGGATTACTTTAAGGAGACGCCTTTGGGGGAAGGCCAGGTAGACTTTGATCGATATCTGAAAGCGTTGTATGACATAGGTTACCGCGGGTTTCTTACAATAGAAAGAGAAGTGGGGGAGAAACCTGAAGAAGACATCCGGCAGGCTGTCATCTTTTTGAAGGAGAAGATAAAGGCGTTTGAATAATTTACATGTTAGCATGAAAAATTTAAGGGGGTAAAAATGATGAGCGAAAACAGGGTAAAAATTGGAATCATTGGTGTGGGTTCCATTAGCCATGTCCATATACAGGCGTATAAGCAATTGCCGAATGTGGAATTGGTGGCGGCTTGCGATATCAATGCCGAAAGGGCCGAAAAGGTCGCAAAGCAGTACGGCATCCCCCATGTATATGCTGATTACAACGAGATGTTTAAAGAGGTTGAGCTGGATGGGGTGAGCGTGTGCACATGGAATAATGGCCATGCTCCTGCCACCATTGCGGCTTTAAAGGCAGGGGTCAATGTGCTGTGTGAAAAGCCGCTTGCATTGAATGCCCAAGAAGCTCAGGCTATGGTTGATACTGCAGAGAATACAGGAAAGCTTTTGATGGTGGGTTTTGTAAGGAGATTTGGTGAAAACGCTCAGTTTTTGAAATCCATCATTGAACAAGGGGAGCTGGGCAAAATATATTACGCAAAGACTGGGTGCATAAGGCGGTGCGGTAACCCAGGTGGGTGGTTTTCCGATAAGAAACGTTCGGGAGGAGGGCCGCTTATTGACCTGGGCGTCCATATCATCGACCTCGTGTGGTTCCTGATGGGCAAACCCAAGGCTGTGTCGGCAGTGGGCTCTACTTTTAACTACATCGGTTCTCGCTCTCATATAAAAGGGATCAGCTGGTATAAGTCTGCTGATTACAGCGAGTATAACGACGTGGAAGACAGCGCTGTGGCAATGGTGAAGTTTGATAATGGTGCTACGGTATTTGTTGAGACCAGCTGGACGCAAAATATAAAGAATGACCAGCTGTATTTAGAATTGTATGGCTCAAAGGCAGGGGCGACTTTGGAGCCTGAACTGCAAATAATGGGTGAAAAGGATGGATATCTGGTGGATTGGGCTCCCAAGATGGATGCGTCAAAGAGCAGCGTTCAGGTGATGTTTAATAGGGAGATTGCGCATTTTGTGGATTGTATATTAAACGGCACTCCGTGTTTGAGTCCCGGGGCGGATGGCTTGGAGATAATGAAGATACTGGATGCCATTTACAAGTCGGCTGAAACGGGGAAGGAAGTTGCTATAAGATAGCTTGAAAGTACATTTTGACGGTTGACGGTGTGGATAAGCCGTGGTGCATAGAAAGGGAGAAAAGCTATGACAGATATCATAACTATCATAATTGCCGTTGGGGCCATCTATTTAATAGCCAAAATTACCTTTAAGGTTTTAAAAGTCATTTTGATGCTAGCTGTTATAGGTCTGGTGATATACATTTTAACCAATTATGGTTTCTTAAGTGGAATCCTGTAATGGTTTGTCACAAAGGTCTTTGCTTTGAATAAGGGGAATGTGAAGTGTGCAATAGGTGTAAATGGAAAGGCAGCTGGTTAATCCAGCTGCCTTCCTGATTCTACCCAAAGCCTATCTGCAACTTTGCCCCATTCTTCGGCTACTTTTTCGCATTTAGCGGCCAGCTCATCTACAGACTCCTTGTCTATAGGTTGCGTTGAATAGGCGTTGGAACGGTGAACCATTTCCCTGAGCTTTTCAGGATTATCAAGCAATGGACAGGGCCGCAGATGATTTTTATTAAACGGATGATTGTTTTTATATTCCATGAAAAGCGGCGATTTTAGAGCTTCCAGCAGGCTCACATCTTTGATGTTTACGTTGGCATAGTGGATAAAGGCACAGGGCTCCACATCTCCGTTGGCGTTGATATGGATATAGTGCCTTCCTCCTGCAATACATCCGTGTACGTATTCGCCATCGTTCCAGAAGTCAATCAAGAATATGGGCTTTTTATCGCGAAATTTTCTGACCTGATGATACATATACTCCCTTTGCTCAGGCGTTGCTAGGAGGTTGAGGTCAGCATCTTTGCCCAGAGGCATGTAGGTGAAGTACCAACCGAACAGGCATCCCTTTTCTATCATGAAATCGATATATTCTTCCGAGCCCACCTCTTCTGTGTTATAGCGATGGTAACAAGCTGAAAAACCAAATCCTATACCGTGTTGTTTTAATATGTCCATGCCCTTCATTACCTTTTCAAAGGTGCCCTTACCACGCCGCATATCAGTCGTTTCGCCTATGCCTTCCACGCTGATGGCAAATATCATATTGCCCAGCTTTTGTACTTCTCTTGCAAACTCTTCGTCGATAAGTGTTCCATTAGTGAAGGCCAAGAACAGGCAGTCGTTGTGTTTGTCTGCCAGGTATAGTATGTCTTTTTTACGTACAAGGGGTTCGCCACCCGACAGAACATACATGTAGATTCCAAGCTCTTTGCCTTCTGTAATTATTCGGTCCATGGTGTCGTTATCCAATGAGGCTGCCTTGTCGTATTCTCCTGCCCAACAGCCGGTACACTTCAAGTTGCATGCAGCGGTGGGATCCATCAGTATTGCCCAGGGGATATTGCATTTATGCTTTTCCTTCATGGCATCGATTATGGGGTTCCCTGCCATTCCGGCGTTTACAAAGTAGTTGATGAGAAACTTCTTTTGGACGTTGGGATGCGTTTCTGTGAGTACCCTGTTTATCAGTTTGTTCCAGTTATTGTCAGGATCGCTTATGATTCGCCGAAAGGTGTTAATGGCACTTTTGTGGTTTTCTTTGACCGCTATCTTTTCAGCCCAATTCAGTATTTTGGGTAGATTGTTTATAGGGTCTTTTTCCAGGTAACTAATGCCTTCCTTCAATAGAAATGAACTGATCAGTTGATTTGCCCATTTCATTCGCATTTCCCCCTTTTTTATATTATTAACATATGTGTCTAAATAGACGCATATGTCATTAAAAGCTTAAAAAAATTATGCCTTAAGGCCGTTGAGGAGTGCGTAGATGTTATTCAAGTGCTCTTGATATGAGATGTTGTTAGCAAAAGCTGCTTGTACCACAAAAGTCTCGACTAAAGAGGAGATAGTAAAGGCCATGGCTTTGGGATTGATCTCCTTGAATTCTTTTGTCTTTATTCCTTCGTCAAGCAGTTGTTCAAACACCTTTCTCAGTACGTTGATGTGCTTTTCAAGCTTTCTTTTCAGGGTATCATTTTCTCTCTTCGAGAGAAGCCACATCTCTATCATCATGAGCATTTTGTTTTTTTCCAGCTGATATTGAAGGGTGAGCAGGGAGATAATCATTTTTAATTTGTCGGCAGCTGATAATTTCTTATTTTCCAATATATTTCTGCAATCAGTTTCCAAGTTTTTAGAGAACTGTTCAGCCACATAATCGAAGATCTCATCCTTGTCTTTAAAGTATTGATACAGCGTGGTGCGACCTATATTGCACTCTTTGGCTATGTCCGCCAAATTTGTTTTATGATATCCCTTTTCAATAAAGACTTTCATGGCCTTTTCGACGATTTCCTGTTTCCTTTGTTCGAAGTCAACGATCTTTGGCAATAAAACATCTTCCTTTCTACATCGTTTTTGCAAATGCTTGTATCGTCCCATATTATACCCGATAACAGACATGAGTGTCAATATAAAATATGAGCTTGCAAGATTGATTTTTCATGTAAAAAATGTTAACATAATAATGTGTTGGAGCATTTTTCCTGGTCGATGACGGTGCGTAAATGTGAAAGCGTTGAAGCTGTGAAGTCGAAGTAAATATCGATGGTGTGTTGGTCATCTTCGTTATGACCGCCTGTAAGGGTGGAATTAACTCGTCCAGTTTAAAAAGAGGAGAGGTGTGTTTTAAATGGGTAAAACTATAAGGGTAACGGTATGGAATGAAAATCGGCATGAAAAGATCGATAAAAATGTGGCTAAGATCTATCCTAAAGGGATCCATGGGGCTATTGCGGATTTTTTGTCTCAGGAGCCCGACTTTGAAGTAAGGACAGCGACGCTGGACGAGCCAGAGCATGGACTTACTAAAGAGGTACTGGATTCGACGGATGTGCTCATCTGGTGGGGACACATGGCGCACAATGAGGTACGAGACGATGTTGTGGACAGGGTATACGATAGGGTTTTAAACGGTATGGGCCTCATTGTTTTGCATTCCGGACATTTCTCCAAGATATTCAAAAAGCTGATGGGCACCACCTGCAATTTAAAATGGCGAGAGGCGGGTGAGAAAGAGCGCATTTGGGTGGTGGAGCCTGGACATCCCATTGCAGAGGGGTTAGGCGAGTATTTTGAAATTCCTCAAACTGAGATGTACGGGGAGAGGTTTGATATTCCTGCGCCTGATACACTGGTGTTTATAAGCTGGTTTGCTGGAGGGGAAGTGTTCCGGAGTGGCTGCTGCTATAACCGGGGACGTGGAAAGGTCTTTTACTTCAGACCAGGGCATGAGACATTTCCCATTTTCTATCAGCCAGAAGTACAGCGCGTCATAAAGAATGCGGTAAGGTGGGCTGCACCGGTGAATGGACCTGTGCCCACGTTTGGAAATGTGAAGCCTCTGGAGAACATATAAGGTTTTTAAAAATAAAAGGGGCTGATGCTAAGGCTCAGCCCCTTTTATAAGTGCGACTTTTTGGTGTATAATAGCTACAAAGTTTTAATTTTTCTTTAAATTTGGCTGTGGAGCTGAACTGTTGATGAAAGAACTGCTTGAACATTTAGAGAAAAGGCTGGGGAAGAAATTTGATGAAGCCGACGTGAGGATGGCGCATCCCCTTGTCCTGGCATATATAGGCGATACCATTTATGACCTGTTTGTGCGAACCTATTTGGTGATGGCCTATAATGTGCCGGTGCATCAGCTGCATGTGAAAGCCATCGATTTTGTGCGGGCCAAGGGGCAGGCTGATACCCTTCGCCATATCGTGAGGTTTTTGACAGAAGAGGAGCAGGATATTGTCAGAAGGGGTAGAAATGCCAAACCAGGGACCATGCCCAAGAATGCCAGTGTGGCGGATTATAGGTTGGCCACAGGGTTTGAGTCGCTGTTGGGCTATTTGTATTTAACAGGTAGAGATGAACGGCTATTTGAAATATTGGACTATATATTAGACAATGCCAAAGAGGGGGGAAAAGGTGAGCGAGGTTAATCTGCATGTAGAATTGTTGAACTACACGCCCAACCCGGAAGAGGTTGTAGCTATGGCTGCTAAGCTGTGCTATTCATCGGCTGACATAGATACTCTGAAAGAAGGTATTGCGCGCAATGACCAGTCCGGCTTTATAGCCCGGCTTGTGAGGATGGGGCATCTGTCGCCAATTGAGCATGCAAGCTTCACGTTTGGGGTGGAGGGCGTATCGAGGAGCTTGTTGGCTCAGATAACCCGCCATCGAATTGCCAGCTTCAGCGTAAAATCGCAAAGGTACGTGTCTGAGAGGTCTGAAGGCGGTAAAACTTTCAATTACATAATTCCACAGGGCATAAAGGCTTTGGGGCAGCCGTACATTGATAAGTTCAAACAGCAAATGGCTATCATTCAAAGCTGGTATGATGAATGGGTGGAATTGCTGGGCGATAAGGGAGAAGCTTCCAATGAGGATGCGCGGTTTGTCCTGCCCAATGCAGCCGAAACGAAGTTCATGGTCACCATGAACGCTCGTGAACTGTTGCACTTTTTTAGTTTAAGGTGTTGCAACAGAGCCCAGTGGGAGATAAGGAATCTGGCCAAGGAAATGCTGAAGTTGGTGCTGCAGGTGGCCCCCAACATCTTTATGAACGCTGGACCGGGGTGTGTCAGGGGTGCATGTCCTGAGGGGGAGATGACCTGCGGAAGGGCTACTGAAGTGAGAAGGGAATTTGAAGAGATCTATAGGGAGTATGGAGGATTAAAGTAGATGGGTGATATGCATAGGATCGAGGATTTTAAGTGGCAGGTGGAAGGCAGAAATCCAGTTATGGAGGCTTTACGGGCGGGCAGGCCCATCGAAAAGATTTTGGTTGCAAAAGGCAGTCGAGAGGGTGCTGTCAGGGATATATTGAAAATAGCCAGGGAGAGAGGAATTGTAGTTCAGGAGGTTGATAGGAGGCGCCTAGACAGCATATCCCAGACGGGAGCGCATCAGGGCATAATTGCATTGACTGTGCCATATGCTTATGTCTCGGTAGAGGATATATTGGAGCGGGCTCGACAGGCCGGTGAGCCGCCTTTTGTGGTGATGCTCGACTGTGTAGAAGATCCGCACAACCTTGGCGCTATAATAAGGACGGCTGAGTGCTGCGGCGTTCATGGAATTATCATTCCCAAAAGGAAAGCGGTGGGGGTAACTCCTACCGTGGTCAAGGCTTCTGCAGGGGCAGTGGAATATGTCTCCATTGCAAGGGTGACAAATGTCGCCTCTACTTTGGAATTTTTAAAGGAGCAAGGGCTCTGGGTGGTGGGGGCGGAAGCAGAAGCTACGCCATATAATCTGCAGGATATGAAGGGTCCAATAGCCCTGGTGATTGGAAGTGAAGGCAAAGGACTCAGAAGATTGGTTAAGGAGAAATGCGATTACTTGGTGGGCATTCCTATGAAAGGGAAAATCAATTCTTTGAATGCTTCTGTTGCAGCCGGGATATTGATGTATGAAGTATTAAGGCAGAGAAGTTGAGGATATTGTCCTGGCATGTACTTGGCCAAAAAGATGTATCGTAGAGTCGATAAATGCTGCTAATGGCTTGACTTCCGTGTGTTGGATGATATATAATTTAAAATTGATGGGGTGGTAGAAGTTTATTTATCGACAAATACGCAAGAAGATTTCATTTTCTTGTAGCAAATATACATGACTCAAAGTAGCTGGGGAGTCTGCTATTGAGCAGATAGTCAGTAGTGGGTGCGTGAACCACCCAGTGGGAAGAAGGGTAGCTTGAACTACCAAGCTTCTCACAAAGCAATCCCCTTTATAGGTGGGTGGTAGTTTACAAGGTGTGGTTTGGGGGAGATAGGGGTGAAGGCTGAGGCTGCAGCAAATGAATACAGCCGTTTCCAGTTGATGCTGGATGAAGAGATAGTAGAGGATGCAAAAAAAGGCAACGCAGAGGCTTTGGAGTACTTGATATACAAATACAAAAACTTCGTGAAGGCAAAGGCCAGGTCATATTTTTTAATAGGCGCTGATCGTGAGGATATCGTTCAGGAAGGGATGATTGGGCTCTATAAAGCCATTAGGGATTACAGGCAGGACAAGCTTTCTTCTTTTCGTGCTTTTGCTGAGCTGTGTGTAACGAGGCAGATTATCACTGCCATTAAAACTGCTACCAGGCAGAAGCATATCCCGTTGAATTCCTATATATCCCTCAATAAGCCCATCTACGATGAGGAGTCGGATCGTACATTGATGGACGTTATTTCAGGAGCTAAGGTTTCCGATCCAGAAGAACTGATAATAAGCCGTGAAGAGTTCATGAACATCGAGAACAAGATCAATGAGCTTTTAAGCGATTTGGAGCAAGAGGTTCTCATATCCTATCTACAGGGGAAGTCGTATCAAGAGATAGCTATTGATTTGGACAGGCATGTGAAGTCCATAGATAACGCCTTACAACGGGTCAAGAGAAAACTTGAGCGCTATCTTGAAGAACGCCACTATGAACCAAGAACCAAGAGAATAAAAAATTTAAAAAGATGTTGACAAATGGATTGCATCACGTTACAATATATGTTGCTGTAGATTGTAGGAAAAAGATGCGGGTGTAGTTCAATGGTAGAACTCCAGCTTCCCAAGCTGGCGGCGTGGGTTCGATTCCCATCACCCGCTCCAATCTAGTTTTTATTTTGCGCCCATGTAGCTCAGTCGGTAGAGCACCGCCATGGTAAGGCGAAGGTCACCGGTTCAAGTCCGGTCATGGGCTCCATTTATTAATAACCGGGAAGAGTGTGGCAAGGAAGAACAGCAGGGAGATGATTGTTGCAGCAAACACAAGAAGACAGTATAATTTTTTATTTTTGCTTTTGGCAAGCTTTCTGCTAAAAAGTAGGACAAAAACTTAAACGTAAATGGAGTTAAACAAGAGGAGGAGGAAAGAAGAGATGGCAAAGGCGAAGTTTGAGAGGACGAAACCGCACGTAAACATAGGTACGATAGGGCACGTAGACCACGGAAAGAC
>NZ_FOXR01000050.1:0-9541 GCF_900115765.1 Caldicoprobacter faecalis
TTGGATTGCTGGCCGCAAAGAAGGGAGGAAACTCTGTTAACAAAGTTTCAATACCCCCGGTATTTGCCCAAGGATGGAATGTTCCTTCTCATATTCCCAAAGGATCAGTTCAAGATAACAGGGGATAAAGTGAGGTTAAGCCTTGGTAGAGGTTTTTGCAAAAAGTATGGAGTAAGATACCTGTATTTTGACCTTCCTGCCACAGTATCCGGTAAAAAGGTCAAAGAAATCAGGATAATACCGAGATTCAAAGGCAAATGGTTTGAGATTGAGCACGTGTATGAAGAACGAGGACAGCCTTATAAGCTAAATAGAAATAAATACTTATCAATAAACCTGGGGGTTAATAATTTTGCATCGATAGTGGATACCATTGGGACTGCCATTTTGATAGAGGGCAGGCATATAAAATCGGTTAACCAATGGTACAACAAGAGGAGGGCAATATTGCAGTCAGTTTACAGCAAGCAAGGGGTTAAATGTGGGAGAAAACTTGCTGAGATACTCTCAAGAAGCAGCATACCATTGAAAACTTTTTAAATCAGGCGGTTAATTATATAGTCAAGCATTGTTTAGGGGAAAGGATAGGTGTGATAGTAATAGGGGAGATGTAGGATATAAAGCGGGGTATAGAACTGGGGAAGGTGAACAATCAGAACTTTGTGAGCATACCGTATGAGAAGTTCAGGAGTAAATTGGAAGCGAAGTGCAGGTGCTATGGTATGGAGTATGTTGAGGTAGAAGAGGGATACACATCGCAGCGGTGCAGCAGGTGTGGAGTAATAAGGAAAAGCAACAGGAAGCACAGGGGACTGTATGTATGTAAGGGATGCGGGAATGTTTTGAATGCAGATATGGTAGTTCACTCTTCGCATATGAAAAACTGGAAAATTACACTGTCAAACGTAATTCGATTATAAAATAGAAAACAATGATGAACAAATACGAATACGTTGAAAAAATAAAAGGGACTTGACTGACAAATTCTTTGTGATAACCTTACTTACTGACGGACAGTGGTTCGTACAATTGCTGTCGACGTTTTAATAAAAGTTTCTTGCGTGCATAAAAAAGGAGTGTGAGCGATATATGCTGCTGGTAATGGATATAGGGAATACCAATATCGTTGCAGGGGTGTATGATGGAAAAAAGCTGCTCAGCCATTGGAGGCTGGCATCGGACAGGGATAAGTCTGCCGATGAATTTGCCATGATAATACTGAATTTGTTCCAGTATAAAGGCCTTTCGCCGAAGGACATCGATGCTATCGCCATTTCTTCGGTGGTGCCCCCCATGATGAACGCGATAGAAGAGATGTGCCACAAGTACTTCAATGTTAAGCCGTTGATAGTGGGGCCGGGGATAAAAACGGGCATGAACATCCGCTACGAAAACCCCAAGGAAGTTGGAGCCGACAGGATAGTGAACGCCGTGGCCGCATATGAGATATATGGCGGTCCTATTATAGTGGTGGATTTCGGGACGGCCACCACGTTTTGTGCCATTTCTGATAAAGGCGAGTACCTGGGCGGATGCATTGCGCCGGGCATCGCTATCTCTACAGAAGCGCTATATCAGAGAGCGGCTAAACTGCCCAAAGTTGAGCTTGTCAAGCCCCCGCAGGTCATATGCAAGAACACCGTCAATAGCATACAGGCCGGCATAATATACGGCTATGTGGGGCAGGTGGACTATATTGTAAGGCGTATGAAAAAGGAGCTGGGACGTGAGGATGCCAAGGTAATTGCTACGGGGGGCCTGGCGCACATGATAGCCGAGGAGTCCGAGACCATACAGGAGACCAATCCCCTGCTCACCTTGGAGGGATTGAGGATAATATACGAGAGAAATCTATGAGGCTCACTCAAAAAAGGAGAGGATATCATATCAAACTTACATCCTCTCCTTTTAATATCCTGTTCATGTTTCGTACGGCGCACATCTTGCCGCACATGGTGCAGGTGTCCTCGTACTCAGGTGTCGATTCCATGCGGTATCTTCTGGGCTTTTCGCTGTCGATGGCCAGGCTGAACATCTCTTCCCAGTCGAGGTTTCTCCTTGCCTGGCTCATTCTGTCGTCCCATTCCTTTGCGCCCTTTATGCCCTTGGCGATGTCGGCCGCATGGGCTGCTATCTTTGCGGCTATGATGCCCTCTTTCATATCCTCAAGCGTTGGCAACCTTAGGTGTTCTGCTGGGGTTACGTAGCATAAGAAGTCGGCGCCGCTGGCTGCTGCTATGGCTCCCCCTATGGCGCTGGTTATGTGGTCATATCCCGGTGCTATATCGGTCACGATGGGACCCAGGACGTAAAACGGTGCGCCATGGCACAGCTTTTTGGCCAGCAGGACGTTGGCGGCAATCTCGCTTAAGGGCATGTGGCCAGGGCCTTCTATCATGACCTGGACGTTCTTTTCCCATGCCCGCTTTGTCAGCTCGCCCAGAACTATCAGCTCTTCTATTTGCGCTGCGTCGGTGGAATCGTGTATGCTTCCAGGCCTGAAGGCATCCCCCAGGCTTATCGTCACGTCGTATTTTGCAAATATATCAAGTATGTCATCGAAATATTCATAGAAGGGATTTTCGTTGCCGGTAAGCTGCATCCAGGAGAATATGATGGATCCGCCCCGAGAGACGATGTTGGTGAGGCGGGGATTGTTTTTAAAGCGGCGTACGGTTTCCTTGTTTACCCCTGCGTGTATGGTCATGAAATCCACACCGTCACGGGCGTGCATTTCCACTATATCTATAAACTCTCGCGCCGTTATCTCTCCTATGTCCTTGTCATAATATCCTACGGCATCGTATATGGGCACCGTGCCTATCATGGCCGGGGATATCTCTATGAGCTTTTGCCTGAACTGGCGAGTTTTGCCGTAGGAGCTCAAGTCCATGATGGATTCGGCTTTGAGCTCTATAGCCTTTTGCGCCTTTTCTATTTCGGCATCAAAATCGAAACAGTCGCGGGAAATGCCGATATTCACGTTTATCTTTGTGCGCAGGCCCTGGCCTATGCCTTCGGGGTTAAGGCTTTTGTGGTTTTTATTGGCGGGTATTACCACCTTGCCGCAGGCTACCAGTTCCATTATTTCCCTGGCCGTCTTTCCTTCCTTTTGTGCCACTATTTCCATCTCTCTTGTGACGATGCCTTTCCTTGCGGCATCCATCTGCGTGGTGTATTCCATTATAACCCATCTCCTTTTTTATTTTTGTTAATTGGTAAAAACTCATTTTTATCATCTAAACCGTGTACGATATACGTAGCGGTTTTTGTATATATAACGTTTCAGTCCGTTCGGCGGCTTTGTGCCGTCTTATAAGCCTTAATGGTTATCGAACAAACGCTTATTGGACGAATCCAGTAAAGTGCTATCAATGTAAAATGTTTATTCATGTTTAACCGTTTTGTATAGCCAACAACAGAGGCTATTTGGAGGCCAAATTTAATGAAAAAGATTAGATTATTTTTCGGCTTGATATCTGCAAGCGTGTACAGGTGAAGTGCGCATGGGGTCTTTTAAGCTTATGCACTTTTGATTTTACCAGGTCAGACGCCTTCTAATGGATTCAATCTTGGCTTTTATATCGTCTGCCCCCACGATTTCGGTCACCATGGCTATGCACTTTGCTCCCGCCCTTTTGACTTCAAGGACATTGTGCTCCTTTATGCCGCCAATGGCCACAAAGGGTATATCGATGTTTTGTACCACATATTCAAGGTATTCAAGCCCTACCGGCTGGCATACGTCCTTCTTTGTAAAGGTCCTGTATATGGGACCCACCCCTATGTAATCGGCTCCGCCGGCCACCGCTTTTTGGGCCTGTTCCGGCGAATGGGTGGATACCCCTATTATCATCCTTTCGCCCACCAACTCCCTCACCTTTTCAACCGGCAGGTCATCCTGCCCTATGTGTACCCCGTCTGCCCTAATCATCATGGCCAGATCAACGTGGTCGTTGACTATAAAGGTCACACCGGCTTTTTGGGTCATCTCGCGTATTTGGACGCATTCCCTGTACTTGTCGATGAGCTTTTTATCCTTTTCGCGGTATTGGATTATCTTTATCCCCGCCTCTATCATCTGGGCCACTACCTCTATGTTGGTCCTGCCCCTGGAATACTCCTCGGCTGTAATGCAGTATATGTCGGTGTCCAGTTTCTTCCTCTTTTCCAGTGCCCAGTCGGCACTTATGTATTCCTTTTCAAGTGTATAGCACTCAAACCTTAACCTTTCGTACAGCTTTGAAAGCTGGTATTTGCCCAGCAGCTTTAAGTTTTCCTCTATAACCCTTAAGGCTTCCTGGCACCTTTTAAAGTTGGCAGCGATCACCTCAAACAGGTCATTTCTGCCATCGACGTTAAGGCTGCCAGACACCGGCAGGCCAACGTCATCCAATGCGTTTCGCTCCGAAATGCACTGGGGCAGGTACTCCATGATGTTCTTTCTTATTTCATGCCTCAACCTTTTGAGCTTTTCTGTCAAGCTGGCGTTGTTGTAGTAAAACCTGGCTATGTCTTCCAAAACCCTTATCCCTTCCGATGCCCTGTTTATGTTGGCGTCGATTATCCTGAAAAGCTCCTTCACAGATTTCTCCCCCCTAAGATAAACTCCAGTACCGTATCTGCCTGTTTGGCAGCTGCTATGTTGACTCTGGGTGATAGGGGTGGAGTTTCTTTATCCACTTCTGAACGCATGTCCCCTACTATATACAGGGTGGAGTGGACCTTTTTTACCTTGATGTCATCGCTGTTGCCCCAGCCGCCCAGGCCCGAGACCGCCACCACCAGTTTACCGCTTGAGCCGTAATGCTCCACTATCATCTTTTTACATGAGGGGTTGTCAAAAGCCTCAATGATGATGTCGCAGTCATCGAATATTTCATGGATGTTCTCCTGCGTGATCTTTTCCTGTAGTGTTTCTATCTCCACGTCTGGATTAATCCTCTGCAAATTTGATTTCAGCGCTTCCACCTTGGGCATCCCTACCTGGTCGTAAAAGTAAAACTGCCTGTTCAAGTTGGAAAGCTCCACCCTGTCGAAGTCCACTATCTTGAGCCTTTTTATCCCGCTTCTTACCAGGTTTAAAGCGCAGTTGGAGCCCAGGCCCCCTGCGCCGGCTATGCCCACCTTGACCTGCTGGAGCTTTTGAAGGTTTGTATGGCCAATATATTTCACCAGTGCTTCTTCAAATCGGTTCACGGCTGTACGACCATCCTTTCATAGTCTGATTCAGATTGCCTGCCAGTCTTTGAAGACCGGTTGAAATCCCTTGCTGTACAGCATATCCCTTATCTGCGCCACGCTCCTGGTATCTGCTATGTCAAACTGGCCGTCGCCTTTGTCCTCAATGGCGTGGCCACCCACTTGGGTGGAAGACCCCGCTGAAAGCTTGGTGACCCCCAGGCCTATCAGGTTATCCCTGAGCTGGGGCCTTTCCCTTGTGGAGATGGTGATGCCAGCTCGTGGCATGAACAGCCTTATGGCCAACATTATCTGGACCAGGTCCTTGTCGCTGACAGGGGATCTGGGCGTAAAGTTCCCGAAATGGGGCCTCAGTCGCGGCAGGGATACGCTTATCTCCACATCGGGGTACTTATCCTGCAGGTAACTGGCATGCAGCCCGGTAAAAAAAGCCTCCTTTTGCCAGTCATTCAGCCCCAAAAGTGCACCTATGTTGACGCAGCGCATGGATGCCATGCACGCCCTTTCGGGAGCGTCAAGCCTGTACCTGTAATTCCTCTTGGGTCCCTTAAGGTGCACTTCCATGTACACTTCATCGTCGTATGTCTCCTGGTACAGGGTGAGGCCATCGACTCCTGCTTCTATGAGCTCGGCGTACTCCTCGGTATCCAGAGGATATACCTCTATCGAGATGGAGCTGAAGTAATCCTTTAAAACCTCCACGCAGCTCTTTATGTATGAGACCGGCGTATGCTTTCTGGATTCGCCGGTTAAAATGAGTATGTGCTTGAGCCCTGTGGAGGCTATGGCTTCGGCCTCCTTTCTCACCTCATCCAGTGAAAGCTTTTTCCGGGCTATCTTATTTTTGCAGTTGAAGCCGCAGTAGGCACACTGGTTGACGCAGTAATTGGAAAGGTAAAGGGGAGTATAGAGCAGGATCGCCCTCCCAAAGTTTTTGAGGGTAAGCTGCCTTGCTTTGATGGCCATGGGTTCCAGGTATTCCTTGGCCTTGTCGGATAACAGGGCCAAAAAGTCAAGGTCATTAAGCTTTTCCTTGCTGAGTATTTTCATTATTTGGCTGTCGGTTACGCTGTTTAAAAAGCCCTCAAAATCAAAGCCTTTATATTTGAGATACACGTCGTAAAAGCTCATATACCTGCACCTCGAATCTTATCTTAAAAATCCGGTTAGAGGCGAAGAAGCTTCGGCGTATTCCTTGACTACCCCCATGCCCGCCAGATAAGCCATTCTACCGGCTTTGACTGCCAGCGAAAACGCCTCTGCCATGGCGACCGGGTCGTCGGCAGTGGCTATGGCGGTGTTGACCAGCACTGCAGCGGCGCCCATCTCCATTGCTTCGGCGGCATGGGAGGGCCTTCCCAGCCCGGCGTCGACTATCACGGGAAGGTCGATCTCGTCGATCATGATCTTTATGAGTTCCCGGGCTTTCAGCCCCTTGTTTGTACCAATCGGGGCGCCAAGGGGCATAACAGCGGCAGCGCCTGCATCCCTCAGCCTCCGTGCGGCTATTAAATCAGGGCTCATATAGGGAAGGACTATGAAGCCTTCCTTTACCAGTATTTCGGTGGCCTTTATGGTCTCATAGTTGTCGGGAAGCAGGTATTTGTTGTCATTGATCACCTCGATCTTTATCCAGTTGCTGCCGCAGGCTGCTCTTGCTATCCTTGCTATGCGCACCGCTTCTTCGGCGTTTCTCGCCCCCGAGGTATTGGGCATTATTATGCACCCGTCGGGTATGTAGTTGAGCATGTTTTCCTCAGGATAATCCAGGTTTACCCTCCTCAATGCAACGGTAACCACCTGCGCTCCCGAGCGGTTTATCACCTCGGGGATGACCCTATGTGAGTGGAATTTTCCCGTGCCTATGAAAAGCCGGCTTGAGAGTTCCTGACCGGCTATGACCAGTTTGTCATCCATGGCGTATCAGCCTCCTCCAACAAATTTCAAGATTTCCAGGTTGTCGTTTTCTTTTAGCACTATGTTTTGCCATTCTTCGGATCTGACTATCCTGTAGTTGTGTTCAACCACCACCTTCTGAGGGTCAAGCCCTTTGTCCTTTAAAAAGTTGTATAGGGTAATTCCCTCGTTTACTGTGGTTTTTTGACCGTTTACCGTTATTTGCATTTTATTCCTCCTCTCTCAAAAATTGGTTATAATGTATGACAAAACTAAATAACTCCACCTTATGCCTTTGGAACCTTATGGCAATTATGTTTATATCTGGCCTATATTGTTTGCTGGCACTTACGCATACCTTGTCGGCAGCTCAAACATATTGGCTTGACGATTCTGCACCTAAAGCCACCTTGCTTATCAGGAGTTTTTATGGATACTCACTTGGGATTTTAAAGGGCGCATGTTAACAGGGGTGAAAGGAGAGAGGGGCATTGAACCGAAAAAGCCTACCCCCATAGGGTAGGCTTTTTGTCGTGGCGATATATCCACAACGCTTCCCTACGGTGGTACTAACCACATCAGGTTCAAAGGGTTAAGAGCAGCCTTCTCGGCATGCCCTTTCTCAGCCTTTCGGCACCCCTAGCGTTGGTATCCATCTATTCAGTTTTATACAATTATACACCGAATGCTGGGATATGTAAAGAACGTTTTTTGGTTTTTTACTCGCAATCAATATAATATCCGTCAGCTAATGCGTGTCAAAACACCTCCGTCCATCTCATAAACGGTATCGCACAGCGCCTCTATGTCCTCGGCATAATGTGATGACAATATAATGGTAGCTCCTTCCCTATTTAATTCCTTGAGCACCTCGCGGATTTCTAAAACGCCCTGCTTATCAAGGCCGTTCATCGGCTCATCCAGAATTAGCAGCTTTGGCCTCTCCATTATGGCCTGTGCAATTCCTAGCCGGTGCCTCATTCCCAAAGAGTATTTGCTGACGTGTTTTTTGAGGTTGGGATCAAGCCCTACACGTTCAAGCGCCTCACGAATCTCTGCATCCGATATCTTCCGCCGTATGGATGCCAGCAGCTTAAGGTTTTTGTATCCGCTTAGTGAGCCGATAAAGCCTGGGTCTTCAACAATGATGCCGATCTCTTGAGCTGCTCCTGGCCTCACGGGACGACCGTCTATCAAAATGCTGCCGGAAGTTAATTGCATAAACCCGCAGATGCATTTGAAAAGCACGGTCTTCCCCGAACCGTTGCGCCCGATTATCCCGTGGATCTTGCCGGTTTCAAATTTGACCGTCACATGATTCAGCGCCACCGTCTCTTTAAATTTTTTTACAGCATCCAAAACCTCTACCATATACTCCGCCACATCAAGCCCCCCATTCCTGTATATTTATATCTTTTTTACAAAACACTATTACCGAAACTATGCTCATAAATAATATCGCTCCCAGCAGACAGAACACCGCATAAGTCGGCGAAGGAATCTCACCTGTATACTTCCAGTTCAGATAGTTCATGCTGGCCCAGCTATACGGTGAAAAATAATAGATTTTAGGACCAAAGTTTAGAGTACCGGCATAGATTGAAAAATATGACATGAATATGAACACGCCGCTTGCTACCAACCCGCTCATCTTACCGATCACGATATTAAAGCAGAATATAAGCACACCAATGAATACCGATACAAGCCAAAACAGTCCAAAGCCTATCAGGGTCGCTTCAACAGCCGAAAACATGGTGATGATTTCAGGAGTAAAGAAAACTGTCAATTGAATACCGTATTTGTCTGCACTACCCGGATTGGCTGCAAGTGTCTTTATAACTTTACCCCAGTCGGTGGACAGCTGTAAATTCGGTATAAGCGTAACGACCGACGCAACATACCAGAATGCTGTGTAAATAAATCCTGCCAGAACTATATACAGCAGCTGCCCCACTACCCAGTTAAGTCGACCGCTCCGGATAACAAGAAAGGGCGTATGGTCATCGGCAAACGGAGCATTGCAGAACAGCAGCGTTGTAAGGCACCCAAAAACCAGCAGCATAGCGGGACTGGTAAGCAAATGCGGAAAGACCCATGGCGTTACGGCAGCACCTACGGCATCGGCATATTCGGAAAGCCCTGATGAACTCCAAAGGCCAAAGGCGATAATTACTGCAGCAATGGTGTGAATGCGGGGGGTTACCAGCCACTTAAAGAAATTAACCCTGGTACATAGCAGTATCGTTTTAAGATCAGTCATTTTGTATCCTCCTCCGTATCTGCCTCACCGTTCCATATCCCATCAGCAGGCATAAAATTAAAACGATTCCCAGCTTCAATAGCAACGATGTATGCGGAGAGCCTGTGGGATACATACCTTCTACCAGTACAACTATCCTCAGATATTGAGGAATACTTCGTCCGGTGGTAGCACGGTGAG
>NZ_FOXR01000049.1:0-10814 GCF_900115765.1 Caldicoprobacter faecalis
ATGGAGTATAAAAAAGCATCTTAATAGGTATATAAATTGGCTGAATTATTGATTTTTCAAGGTCTAGCAGTCAATATTTAACTGCGAAGTTTGAGATACAGAATTAAAAAAAGCTCTCCCCAGCTTTAATATTCCAAATACGTATTTATATCCTTCTAAACTAAATTTACTCCACCATAATATAACACCCGCTCGACTGGCTCCCAACGCAGTTGACGTGGACACAACGATAACATTCCACATAGGTAAAAACATCATAATAAATACAAGAGCCAAAAATATAGAATTTACAACCTTTTGCGAAAAAGTCAACTCATTACCTAACTGATTGCGCTTTCTTCTTAATATCAACTTATCTCACCACCTTTTTCAATTAAACGTTTCATCATACCTAGTCAATCTACGTACAATAGTAGATATTATAAAAGTTGCAATAAGTACCATTGTTGCAGCCGCTGTTGCAATTCCTATTTTAAAATTAACAATACCCTCTGTGTATATCAAGTATAAAAGATTCCTCACTTTACTATATATATTTGCATTTCCCATAATAAAAATCTGATCAAAGTTACGTAGAAAATTCATTGAACCTAGCACAGTTATTACTTTCATCGTAGGCACAAGATTGGGAACAGTTATATATACAATCTGTTTGAACCTGGTTGCACCATCTATACTAGCAGACTCATAAATTGATTGATCAATGCTTACAATTGCTGTCAGCAACAAAACAGCAAAGTATCCTGCTCCTTTCCATGCGCCTGTAAGCACCATTATTGTTCTAGCGAATCTAGGTTCAGCCATAAAAACTATAGGATTAAAATTGTTCCCATATATGAGTTTTAATATATTATTCAACATGCCCGTAGGTGATAAAATACGTATCCACATACCTCCAACTATCGCCCAAGACAAAAGATTTGGTATATATGTTACAGTCTGAATGCTAGATCGTATCATTTTATTTTTAACCTCGTTGAGCGATAAAGCTATAAATAAGCTGAAAACAAATTGCACAACAAATGTAAGAAAATTGACAATTATCGTATTTACAAAAGCTTCACTATAAAGAGGATTCGAAAGAACATTCTTATAATTTTCAATACCTACAAATTTAGGTGTACCTATAAGTATTGACTCTCTAAAACTACTAATAATTCCGAGTATTAACGGATAATAAGAAAATACAATAAAATATATCGCTATAGGAATAAACATCAGATAGATGGATTTGTATTTCCTTATTTTTATTAAGGTCTTCTTATCTATCAGCATCTTCTATTCGCTCCCCACATTTAATTATTCATATCATCTTATCCTAAATTATTTGTGGATGGTATTTAAAAGCTAGGAACTTTTCTTATACGAAAAGTTCCTAGCTTTTTATAATTCTTATAAACTTTTATTTTTCTAACAAAGTTACATAATTACTTGTCAGTAACTTTCCTACTTACCAACTCGCTTCTCATATTCTTCAATCCATCTGCCACAGAAACTTTCCCTTCCATAATTTGAACTGCCCATTTACCTACTATTTCTTTGTAATCTCCCTCATTAGAAATCGGCAATTCAATTGACGCATACTTACCATAAGAAAGAGCTTCTTCAACTCCCGGATTATACCCAATAGGATGTTTAAAAGTCTCCAAGATAGGAACAGGTGCGCCATGGTCACATCCATGTTGTTTGCCTATATCAGTAAGAACATAATTGCCTTTATCATCAACAGTATAGTCATGTCCTTTAATACCAACCGACAAAAGCTCTCCACCCTCCTGGGTTGCAAAGAACTCTATAATTTTCCACGCACCGTCTGGATTCTCGGCATTCTTAGGAATAGCCCATAAACTCGCTGCTCCTTTTGTTAACATATAACTACCATTAGGTGTTTTCACGCCTGGCAAAGAAACTATCTCATATTTATCTGGACCTATCCCCTCAGCTAAAGCTTTTGCATTATGCAATCCAACCCATGCAGCCCAATCAACCGTCACACTAGTAAGTTGAGATGCTGCACTCATTTTGTCTCTCAAATCCTTTGTCTTATCAACAGATGCAGCTGGGTCTATAAGCCCTTCCTTATAGAGCTTTGCAATCCACTCCCAAACCGGTACAGCATCATCAGTAGAAATCGGTACATATTTCTTACCATCCTTTTCATCTATTACAACACCTGTTTTAAGGCCAACAGAGGCAAACCATGGCTGTAAGTCAAATACTTCACTCATTACAACATTATAAGGATAATAGTTAGGTGTTTTTATAGTCTCTTTTAGCTTCTTAAATACATTATAATAACCATCTAATGTGGGATCAATACTCTTATAATCTATTCCTGCTTTTTCTAAATGAACTCTGTTAAGAGCAACGACCCTATGAACTTCTTTTTTGTTAAAGCCTGCATAAATCCTTCCATTTACTTCGATGTCTTTCAGTTCGCGCGGATCAATCTTGGAAGGATCAGAATAAATCTTGGAAGATTTTATATAATCAGTAAGATCTAACAAAGCACCTTGATTGACAAGTTCCAAATATTGTGGCATGTTTAAATAGATAAGATCCAATTTTTCTCCGCTATTGAGCTTTCTCATGAGTGTATTAGTATAATCAGATGGTGGTCTTTCCATTGTCACAGTTAAACCTGTAGCTTCACTCAGTGCTTTTTCAAATAATTTCATTTCTTCTTCATCTTTACCTCCAGTTACATTTGTCAATATCTTTACAACCCCACCCGTTTTATCATCCTTATTTTGCTGATCTGTAGAAGTAGATGATTCATCTGTTGCAGGAGTCTCTTTAGCACCTCCTTGATTACCACTACTTTCTTGAGATGTTTCTTTTTGTGTACATCCGGTAAAAACACTAAGAATTATCATCAAAGCAAGAATTCCAGCCAATATCTTTTTTGTAATCAACATATTATACTCCTCCTTTTAATTTTTAATTTTGTTTTTTATATTAAAACCTTTATAATACACCCCAAATGCAGTTTGCTGATTTAAATCCTTAAATTAAGCCAGCTTGTTTTAACCAATCAACATATCTTCATCAATGTAATTATAAAATATCGTCCAACAATATCCTACTTATTTTCTAATTACCAATTGTTGCAAACGTTTAAATTTTACAATACATGAAAACTAATAGACGTAAAAACACATGTTAAAATATTCATTTTTTACATGTTTAAATTTATGCCAATTCCAAACATTTTTCTTTCTGTAAACATTTACAATACTATAATAACATCATTTTATTTACCCGTCAACCAGTAATTTTAAGACAAGCTTCACACCCTCTCCACCTTCACCGGCATTCCTGTTTCAAGAGACTTCTTAGCCGCAAGACCAATTAGAACAGGTTTTAAACCATCAAGTCCTGTTACTTCTGGTTCTCTATCTTCAAGTATTGCATCTATAAAAGACCTTATCTCATCTATATAGGATTCTCTATACCTCTCAAGGAAGAAATATTTTGGTTTTTCGCTGTATACCCAATCCTCACTGTATATTTCCACTGTGCTGGGTTTATCATTGCCTACTATTAAGCATCCCTTAGAACCAAATACCTCCACCCTTTGATCATAGCCGTACACAGCCTTTCTGCTGTTGTCAATTGTCCCAATAGCACCATTCTCAAATTTCAGAGTAACAATTGCCGTATCAACATCATCGTATTGTTTTATTGAAGGATCTATTAGAGTCTCACCTATCGCATATACTTCAACAACCTCGCTGCCTGTCAAATAGCGAGCCATGTCAAAATCGTGAATTGTCATATCAAGGAATATGCCACCCGATACTCTTACATATTCTATCGGTGGTGGAGCAGGGTCTCTGGAAGTAATCCTCAATATATGGACGTCACCGATTTTCCCGTTTTCAATATGCTCTTTTATCCTTTTAAAATTGTGATCAAATCTCCTGTTAAAACCTATCTGAAGCTTTACCTTAGCCTTTTCCACAGCATTCAGGGCTTCTTCTATTCTTTTGACGTCAAAATCTATTGGCTTCTCACAAAATATGTGCTTACCTGCTTGTGCCGCTTCTATTATAAACTTCGAATGGGTATCGGTAGGCGAACAAATAAGAACAGCATCTATCTCCCGGTCCTCAATAATTTTTCTGTGGTCTTTGTAAACATGATTTATGCCAATGCTATACGCCCATTTCTCCAAACTTTCATTCATGTAAATATCAGCAATAGATTTTACTTCTACTTCTCTTATATTGGTTGCTATATTTTCGGCGTGAAGCCTGCCAATGCGGCCAGCTCCGATAATACCTATCTTGAGTTTCAAACAATTCACCCCGCTCAACCTATTTAGAGAATGCATATATTAACAATTTTACCCGTTTTGTAATACCTAGCTTTTCTTGTGCAAACAGTATTTTGAGAGTTCGAAAAGAGCTATCAATTATTTTTTATTCAAGCGCAAGCACGTACTCGAGACCTTTTTGAGCTGCAATATCTGGATCCGGATATGGAAGATATTCAAAGGTAACGTATCCAGTATATCCTATTTCTTTTAAAGCATTTATAACAGCCGCAAAATCAACATGTCCCGCCCCTGGATATCTACGATTGCTATCAGCAAAGTGGACGTGTCCTATGTATCTACTGTATTTTCTTATACTGTTCTCTATATTAGGTTCCTCGATATTCATATGAAATGTGTCAACAAGAATCTTAAAGCCCAAATCACCTAAACTTTCAATATAGTTTACCATTTCCTCTATTGTATTGTGAAAATTAACCTCATATCTATTTATTGCCTCTATATATACCGAAACACCTTTACGCTGTGCATAATACCCTACTTCTAAAAGGCTGTCTCCATAAACAGCCATATGTTCCTCATAATACTCAGGATTTACCTTGCCTCTCATAGAACCTATTATAATGCTGCAATTTAATTCTTCAGCCAAATCAATATATTCCTTTAATCGTCTTAAAGCCATATTTCTTTTTTGAGCGTCCAAATCAGTAATTGAAAGCCCATCTAGAGTATAGGACATACCCGTCCCTATAGTCGAAACAACAATGCCATTTCTTAAGCAACATTCATTAACTTCTTTTGCATCTATTTCTTCCGGATTCCTTATATGAAGCTCCACCGCATCAAAGCCATATTCTTTGCTCTTAATAATATTTGCGCACAAGTCGCCCCTAAACAGCACAGGCGATGTCTTAGGTGCATCTATAGCAATTGTAGCACTGTACTTTAACGAACGATTTTCCATTTGCCCAGCCCCTTTTTATGGAAAACCCCTACAACCTATACAACATGCCGTGTGAAATCAAGCATCATTTTATTTTAACCGGGAAATATTACCGGCCCCTTAAGAAAACTCGATAATATTTCCCGGCATAATTTCGCATAATTACAGCTTCGTGAATACCCCTATTGGCGGCAGCTCATACACCGACTTCCAGCCCTCACTAAGAGGCTCTTTCAAGAAAGGTTCCATTTCCTTTGCAGTCCGCAATGTGGTCTTTTCCACAGGCGGCACAGTTCCGGGAGGAAATGCTTCCAAAATTTGATCGTGAAGGAGAGTAAGGTACTTCAGTATTGCTGCAATAGGCCTCTTAGCCTTCCTGGGATCGGCAAGAGAAGGCTTACCCACAACCCCCTGAGGTGTTGCCGCACGTTCTATAGCAGCATGGCCTTCTCCCTCAGACCACCTATGAGGCCGTCTCAAAGGATCCACAGCTTTATCAAAATGCCCGTCAGGCAAGAAAGATTCTCCTTCGGCATCCTCTACAACGCTCATATCAATCATATCTTTGAAGAGGAGTAACGCTATCGACGTTTCAGCCTCATCGGCATGCACAAAATGCGTTTCCATGCTATCAGGTCTACCTGCCGGATAGAAGAATTCCCGTACTGCCCTGTGCCAGTCTAACACCTGGAATATTCCTGGCAAATGATACCTCTTCATAAATTCCTGTACAGCCGATTCAAGCATCCATAAATGGCCATGATTGTTAACTATGATAATTTTTCTGAAACCGTCATTCCATAGTCCAAGCATTGTGTATATCAGTGTCTCTTTTACAACTTCCTCAGGCATTATAATCGTCCCTGGCATTCCAACATGATGATAAGGATGGCCTCCATAATTTAGAGGCGGAAGAGCAAGGCTTACCTCTCGTCCCTGCTTTGCTGTGTATCTCCTTACGCCCTCAAGTATTTGAGTCACCATGAATGTGTCCAATCCACTGTTGGCGTGCAACCCATGGTTCTCAGTGCAGCCTACAGGTACAAATACAATATCATTCTTCTTCCTCTTTTCTATTACTTTATACCTGGGAGTGGTCTGTATATAGCATCCAGGTTTACCAAGCTCAGATTCAGAGGGTATTTCGTATTCTGCCAGTATTCTGTCTATTTCTTCTTCGCTGGCATCCCATATTTGCTTTTTTAGCCGTCCCACGGCGTTATCCTCAAAGATTATAGCAGGATGCTCTGTAAGAAGCCACTTTTCGCTCATTATAAACTCTCCTCTCCATGTTATGGTAAAATTATGCTAAATTTTCTAGCGACGCCATGTTATTGTTCAAGTTTTGTTAACATATCAGCTTTTACATAACGCAGGTTATCTTGCACTCTTTCCTGTCAGTTCTCAAGTTGATAATATTTTGTGGTACCTCATCCAAAGTTATCTTCTTTGTAATCATAGGTGTCATATCCATACCATCGGCCATGCACTCGATCACTCTATAGAAAGTACCATGACCCGAGTGCCCCTGAGCTCCAATGATCCTGGCTCTTCGTACCTGCAATACCTCGCCCGTAACCGGCATCTTGGCATCAGCACGAGCAACTACCACCACTGTACTATTAATGGTTCTGCCCTCCCAAATAACTTTTTCTATTTGAGGATAGACGACTGTAGGAAGGCCGGTTGCCTCAAGGTAAAGATTTGCACCCATGCCATCTGTGAGCTCAAGAACTCTTTGCACGAAATCTTCTTTTAGCGGATTAATTACATAATCTGCTCCCATTTTCTTCCCCAGTTCAGCCCTTTCAGGCTGAGGTTCCGAAAGTATAACCCTCGCAGCACCGCTTCTCTTTAATATGGCACAGGCTGCAATTCCAACAGGGCCTCCACCGCACACCACAACATTATCTCCTGGCCTTATGCCACCACCTCTTTCGATCACAGCATTGTAAGCAACGCTAGTAGGCTCTACTAAACTACCAGCAAGAAATATATCATCGCCGCTATATCTATTTTTCAGCGATTCAAGGTTCCATACGAGTTTTGCAGGCATAACTATATACTTAGCAAATGCACCGTTTACATTAAACCCTACTTCATTAAGCCGTTCACAATGATTGGGATAACCATCAGCGCACGGCTTACACTGGCCACACCACATCATCTCTTCCGCGCAGACGATTTCTCCACCTTTAAAAGGCTTATTTGTCCTTTTATCAAATGCGCGCTCTCCTGCTTTCACTACAACACCCGAGAATTCGTGACCAAGAATGCACGGAAAACCCGTTAACCCAGGATACAGTATGTATCCCTCTTCATCAGGCTGCGCCATATGAACATCGCTTCCACAAATGCCGCATGCCTTTACTTCGATTAATACTTCATCAGGTCCTGGTTCGGGAACAGGATGCTCTACGATTTCAATGCGAGGATTTCTCCACACTTTACTTCCAAGATATGTCTGCTTCCCTTCGATGTCCTTTGGTCCAAGCTTGAAATCCGGCTTTGGATCCCAATCTGCAAATAGTGTGACACCTTTCATTGTTTTTGACATTTTATAATTCCTCCTTGAAACACAAATTTACTGTATCAATAAATGATTATTTAAAAAAGACCCGTAAATGGAGAAGAAATGCTACCTCTGGTTTGCCGATATTTGCTGTTTGTGTTGCAATATTCAAACACATAGACTTTTTAAAAATCGGCAATTAACTATTTCAAACGTTTACAAACAATTGAATAATAAAAGTTTACTAAATAATTTCTTAGATTTTTCTAAGCTATTTCAAGTATAGCAAACGTTTACGACTTTGTCAACAGGTTTTTACATAGAGAAATAAAAAATTTAATCCTTAATTGCCCTGCACGTATCCCTTATTATAAGGCTTGGTTGAACGATATTAATTTTTTGTCCAACATTCTCTTGTTTTATCAAGTTTATAAGCAACTCGGCAGATAGTCTTCCCATTTCAAATTTCGGCTGAGAAACTGTAGTAAGTTTAATTCTATGCATGGATGAAAAAGCTATATCATCAAATCCGACTACCGAAATGTCTTCTGGAACTTTAAGCCCAAACTCTTCTATAGCCTGAATTACACCCAAAGCTACTATGTCATTTACAGCAAAAACCGCAGTAGGGATTTCGCTTTTGATCAACATTTCCATTGCCGCTTTATAGCCGCTTTCTTGGCTAAAGCTATCGGTAGTGCGAATGTTTGCCTTAACCGTATACCCATGTCTTTGCATGGTTTCTTTATAACCTTCAAAGCGTTCTCTATTGGTACTCGTCTTTTCAGAGCCTCCTATATACACAATATCCTTGTGCCCCAACTTAATAAGATATTCAACGCCCAGCACCGCTCCGGTTTTGTTGTCAATACCCACATAATATATATCATCAGACTTAGGCCCCTCGGTAATATATACAAGTGGCAACGACAACTTTTTATGATGTGTGGCATTTTCAATAACCGAAGAAATTATCACACCGTCAACCCGTTTAGCTTTTAAAATATCCACATAGGTCTTCTCCCGTTCATAGTCCCAGTTTGTGTTGCATAAAAATACGCAATAACCATGCTCATTAGCAAAAGACTCTACACCCAAAGCAAGCTCAGAAAAAAAAGGATTGGATATATCAGGCACAACCAGGCCAATCATGTTGGTGTTTTTACCTTTTAACCCCCTTGCTGAAGGGTCTGGAACATAGTTCATCTCCTTTGCAATCTTTTTTATCCTTTCTCTAGTCTCAGGGCTTACATCGGGATGATTACTCAATGCTCTTGAGACAGTAGCATATGACACACCGGCTACTTTTGCAATATCTTTTAGAGTAACAGCCATTAACATACCCTCCTAAATATGGTAGTATCATATTTTTTACAATAAAAATAATACCGGTAACAACTTTAAATTGAAACCGGCATAACTTGAATTAAAATTATTTACCCCAAAACGTTTACGTTAAAAGTTTAACATAAACATTTTGTAATTGTCAAGCTATTTTGAAATAATTCAAATTATTTCAAATAATTGTCCTTTTATTGTCCTTTGCGATTATTGTTATACAACATTTACACATTCACGCCAACATTGATATTAATTTAACAAAGTTATAGAATGTTATAACATCGATTACAACAAAATCCCATCACAACACCTGCTTAAGAAAACTCCTCGTCCTCTCACTGCGCGGATTGCAGAATATCTCCCCGGGCAGCCCTTCCTCGATTATCTCTCCGCCATCCATGAATATTACCCGATCAGCTACCTCTCGTGCAAATCCCATCTCATGGGTGACCACCAGCATGGTCATCCTGTCTTCCGCCAGGTCTCGCATAACCTTGAGGACTTCCCCGGTAAGCTCGGGGTCCAGCGCAGAGGTGGGCTCATCAAACAGCATTATGTCGGGCTTCATGGCCAGAGCCCTTGCAATAGCCACCCTCTGTTTTTGCCCACCCGAAAGCTGCGAAGGATAGCTATCCCTTTTATCTATCAGACCCACCCTTCGGAGCAGTGCCTCAGCCATATCAACCGCTTCTTGCTTGGGTACCTTATTTACAACAATTGGGGCCTCGATGATATTCTCTAGCACCGTCTTGTGGGGAAACAGATTGAAGTTTTGAAACACCATTCCAATCTTCTTGCATATCTGGCGTATCTGCTTATCGGGCACATATCGTGTTTTACCGTTTTCATCCTCATACGCCATTGGTTGCCCTTCTATTATAATAGAACCCCTATCAATAACTTCCAGATGAATGAGGCACCGCAGCAAAGTACTCTTGCCCGATCCCGAAGGCCCTATAATGGCTACTACTTCACCTTTCTTAACGGCCAGGGAAATCCCCTTTAAAACCTGTAAGTCTCCAAACGACTTGTAAATATTTCTTGCCTCAATCATGTACATAGTCCCTAACCCCTATTCATATATTGAATAGCGCTGTTCCAATTTGTCAAACACCTTTGTCAGCACATAAGTCATGACCAGGTAAAACACGGCTGCCACTACAAAAGGCGATGTCACCGCATCCCTGGACACAGCAATCTTGGTAGCCCTCAAAAGCTCTCCCAATCCTATAGCATATACAAGGGCCGTGTCCTTTACAAGGGTAATTGCCTCATTGCTGACGGGAGGCAGTACCCTCCGCACGGTCTGCGGAAGAATTATTCTCCACATGGTCTGCCAGTAGGTGAAACCAAGCACCTTGGCTCCCTCATACTGCCCTTTGTCAATTGACTGTATGCCGGCCCTGAAGATTTCTGCAAAATAGGCAGCATAGTTGAGGACAAAAGCGATGCAGGCCGCCGGAAAATTCTCCAGGGTAATGCCGAAGTTGGGCAAACCGTAATAGACAAAAAACACCTGCAGAAGTAACGGTGTACCTCTCAAAAGCCAGATGTATGCGCCAACAACATCCCTCAAAAGCTTATATTTAGAAATGCGTGCCAGCGCCAGCAGAACTCCAAGCGGAATTGAAAAAATAATAGTGACTCAGACTTCGCACATAAAAAATGAGCTCTGAACCTTGAAAAATCAACATTTTTCGGCATAAAAATATAGAAACATCCTCTCTTTTATGGTATAA
>NZ_FOXR01000078.1:0-1958 GCF_900115765.1 Caldicoprobacter faecalis
CAGAAAATGGATGATGCTTTGGGGCAATATCAGCCGGTTATGCAGCTTAAATTTAATTTGCTATAAAAACAGTATAATTTATATCTCTATTTTTTACAAGCCTGAAATGGCATCTACATCTGTTTGGGCATAAAGTTATCGCCCATGCCGGGCACACATAAAAAAGCGGCTTATAAGCCGCCTTAAACATCATATAAGACGAAACAATTTTATTGACTTTCTTTATTAATCATCAGCATCTAAACCCAGTTCATATTGAATCTCCGACTGCAACTGAAACTTGCAGTAATGTTTAAAGTTGCCTTCCTCATCCTTTACTACAAAATAAATTGCACTTGGATCATGGGGTGAATAATAAAACTCATCGCCAACCTTTCCAAAGTTTGTGGTTAAATCTTTATCTGGTATTTTTGTGTGCGGAACCTTGTATAATATCTTCTCTTTTACGTAATCGTCAGATGGAAGTTCTGTTAATGGCCCTCCTACATCTTGATATACCCTACCGTTAAACTTTATCATGGGCGGCACAACATATCGCTCAGCTTCATCGCTGCTGCATCCTACCGACAGAAAAACAGTGCAAGCCAAAAATGCAACCAGAAATATCTTCTTCATATCAAAATTACCTCCCCCTCATTACCAATCGATTATGCTTCGTTTCCATTCCCAGCGAGAACCATTTGTTGCGGTGTATATTCGAGTATCAATAGGCATTGTCTCATAATAATTATACCAAGGGTTCCATACAGAAAAAACACCCGTCTGTTCATTATAGCCTCTTAATGCCAAAGCATGCCTTCCTTTCTTGTCGCCACTTATTTCATCACAACCCATGTATACGGGTTTCTCGGCAGCAATCTGATGTTTTGCTGTACTGTAACTGATATTTGACGATGGTTCATAAGGATTTAGACCATATTTTTTTGCAAAAGCAATGCATTGTTCTCTTGAAACTGATTCTTGATATATATTGTTAGAATTCGGATGAGCAAATTTAACTACATCTATTGCCCTGATATCAGTCCTGCCTGTTCTGAAATTAACAATAAAAGCGGTTACATACGCTGCACACCAAGGATATGAAGACTGTGTTTCTCGTATTGTTGTGTTTAGATACTTAAACCTTGGAAGGGTATTATTTACTGTAATTTCTGAGGTATCAATTTTAGATAAATACTGAATGGGTGTTTTGCAGTTTATCACTTCATTGTCGGAAGACTGTATAGAAATTTTTTGGAAATTTTTAAGCTTATCTTCCTTTATGTTCTTACCATATGGATCTTTTTGTAAAACATCAATTCCCTCACATGTGATTGCAATAACATTGCCATTGTTTACCGCAATAACCGCGGGCTTTTCTGCTGTCGTCTTTTTAGATAGCTCCTCTAATTCATTCGCTAAAGCTTCAGAGTATATACCAGCTAACTGCCCATTAACCTCGTATACTCTAAATGTAGCTTCAATATGGTTATTGTACAAAATAGGGAAATAATAAGTTATAGTATTCTCTTCTTCATTTACCAATGCAAATGGACTACCCAAAGCAGGCAGATTATTGTTTGATTCAATACCTTTTTCTGCCCTCTCGGCAATTATAAATCTATAAACATTTTCTCTTGCATACTTTACTACATTCTCAGGGCATATTTGAGTCTCAACATACAAACCACCAGGATTTTGGGTTTCCTGTGCATGTACTTTTACTTCTGTTGTCACTGATATAAATAATAAGAAAACCAGTAAAAGAATAACTGCAATTTTATTAAGTCTTTGGTAAGCAATCATGTGTTATACCCCCTTATATTTTTGGTACGCTCCTGAAAAGCCCAAAAGCTTTTTTTTTTCGTATTCCAGGGCTCAGCCTGTAAGCTTCACCCATTATATTAAATCTCGTTGCCCATTGGAATCACCCCCTTTGATTCATCTTCCTACTATATATAACCAAATTAAAGAAAGCT
>NZ_FOXR01000073.1:0-2715 GCF_900115765.1 Caldicoprobacter faecalis
TTTTTGACTGTTTCATAATAGGTATTTTTATCCATAATTACCAGCCTCCTTTGTGATTTTATTATACACCAGACACAATTTTATTTTAACACCCAAGCATATCGGTTGAGCTTGTTGCGAGTGAAGATGGGGACAGAAGAGTACAGAAGAATAGCGAGTCAAAGAGCCGGGATAGAGGGTATACCATCAGTACTGAGGAGGAAATACAAAGTGGACTTTATGCCGGTAAGGGGATTATTGCGTTCAAAATTGTGGTTTGGGTTTAAGATAGCAGCCATGAATTTCAAGAGTTTACTGAAATGGATAAAGAAGGATCCGAAGAACAGATTAACTCCTTCTTTTTTACATTCATTTTTATATTTGTGTTCATCGGTTTGGTTGTTTTTCGACAATAGGTTTAAGAAATTTTATTTAGAACCGATACTTTTTGTGGGATAATCATCTAATAATATTTTCTTTAATTCCTCTCTATCTGGTATTTCTAGTTTCTTGTTTTTATACTTGAGATCCATTATATGAATGGATTTAGTTACAGGACTATTTATATCTCCTTTATTTAAAATATTAGATTCAGTTGTTGATGAAATAAGAACATCATTCTGGGAAGCAAATGCTGTAGTACTAAACAGAACAAGGATTAAAACGGTTAAAACCAACACTCTTTTTGTTTTTACTTGCATTACCCCTCTAAAATTTCATATACTCTCGTTTAAAGACAACTTAATCGCATGATAAATAACGATATATGTTAGACAAGATCATTACTATCACCCCTTTCTAAACTTGATAAAATGTACTTTTAGGTTTTCTGTCAAGGATGTCATCTTTGAGATAATAATTAGCAAATCTATATTTGGTAAAAACAGGATTTTATTATAAATTTTTGTTAATATCAGTAATATTAAATTAGTTACTGTTTTTTTATTTTATCAAATAAACTATTCCAAGCTATTATGGCAGGCATACATATTATAACGCCTAATACAACTATTGAAATATGAAAAGCTTTTAACATCCAAACAAAGTGCTCCATTAGATATGAGCCACCTCCATCTGATATGAAAAAATCTGATGTTATGAAGTAGGAAAGCTTGGGTGCATTAAATATTAATACAAGGCCAATAGCAAATTGAAATAGTATGAATACTTTCTTTGTTGGCATTTTAGATCCTCCTTACTATTTTGTAATTATAGCTAGAGAAACAAAATATATGGGTGTCAGCATAGAAAAAGCCATTTATAAAAATTGGTTTATTCAATAGACAATAGCTCTTAAATATAATATTAACGGATATTCATTGTCTGAATTGTAAGATAATTATTCTCCCTTAATTACTTCTTGAAAGACATCTTTCATCATAAAAAATCCGAATCATCTAGCCTTATTATAATACTATTTGGCTGCTTTGACCATCATCATGATACTAGCAATAGCACCTGCAACCATTGCTATAATAGCAGCCAATGCTACCCAAAATACAGCCATTAATCTCCAACTCCTTGCCTTGTCTAAAACTTAAATAAATTACACCACGATAGAGAGAAAAAAGACGCTACATGGAAATTCATTTAGTTCTATCTCTGTTTCTTGTTCGATTACCACATCGGCTACAATTGCCTTTATTGGTTGTATCCCTTCATTCAACGTATTTGTATATTTTATTTCCCATTGTATATGAACTTTAATAGGACTTCTTTTACTCGATTCTCTATTACTTCATAGGTTCAATAATCACCCACATATTGGTTTTCATTTTTCTTTAGGAGAACATCCAAATATTAGTAATAATATAGTTAAAAACAAACTACCCATGAACAATAATTTTTTCTCATCCTTTGTTCTTTCCCCTTTTTGTGTATTAGAATTTTTTGATTATTGCATAATATGCTACTTAAATACAAAAAATAACCAGAAGAAGCACAATCTTTTTTAAGTTTTTATTTTTTTAATATTCTATTATCATTAAGTATTGCCCATATATAAGCAGGTCCTCTTACTAAATTATTAATTTCACCAGGACCTTTAATAGGCATTTTATCATAAGCCTTTTTAATATCACTTTTAGATAATATATGATTAGTTCTACTCGTTAAGATCCCATTATTTACCACCCTATATGTAAACTCTATCCCTGTCTTCGTTTTAAAAATTTGTCCTTCATTAGAAACAATTCGATTCCATATTTAATCAAATGAAATGATTTCCATTGTTACCCTCCTAACAATTTATCTTTTTTTAATTAGTTCTTTAAGTAGTTAATAATCTCTTTAAGCTTTCCTTCTTTATCTTCTGAAGTTTGAGAAAAACTTTTAATTTTAATATGCAATTTGCTTATGTAAATACTTGGTCGCTTTACCTCATAAAAACAAATCTACAATAATTTCCTTTTTAATTAAATCATAATATACATTTGCATATATGTCAACAAAATCTACCTACAAAATATAAGTTCGGTTCGTTGTAAAATTAAATGCAACACCAAAAAAATAATAAGGCCATAGTAAAAAATCCTCCTGTATGATATAGATATCCAAAACAAACTAATCATACAGGAGGTTCACTATGGCTAATTACAATTGTACCACAAAACGTTGCTCTTTTAAACACCTAAATGCTTATGAAAGAGGAAAAATTGCTGCTCTGCTTAAAGAAGGCAAAAGCATCCGTTACATAGCAAAACAGTTGGCTAGGGCTCCTAGTACTATCAGTAGGGA
>NZ_FOXR01000048.1:0-11483 GCF_900115765.1 Caldicoprobacter faecalis
AAAATTTCAGAATCAATGGTAATATTGTATTGAGCCATTTCTCATCCCTCCAGTTAGTTTTGGTTTTTACATTTTAATTCTAACCAGAGGGGTGGGGGTGGCTCAACCCCTTTTTACACAATTATATGGACTTAACTCTCCCCCCTCAAACCTTCATAATATTAAAAGCTGGGTGGCGATGATATCCACAGCACAACCGCCTTCGCCTTCCCAGCATTTTCTATTCTGTGAACCTGGTTGGCCTTGAAATAAAAGCTCTCTCCCTTTCTCACCCTGTACTTATGGTTCCCTAGATAGAGGTTTATGCTGCCCGATATCACATAGCCGAATTCCTCTCCATCGTGCGGGTTATCTTCATTAGAGCTTCCGCCGGGTTCTATCTGCATGAGTATGGGCTCCATTGCATTTTTTTGAGCGTTGGGCACCAGCCATTTTATCGAGTGCTTGAGCTCCTCGTCCTGCTTTATGAATACATCGTCCTTCTTGAACACCACCTTCTCGGGCACGGCATCGCTGAAGAAGTCTTTGAGATTTGTCCCAAGGCACTCCAGTATGTCCATCAAGGTAGCAATGGAGGGCGACGTCAGCTCCCTCTCCACCTGCGAGATAAAGCCCTTGGTCAGCTCGCACCTGTCGGCCAGCTCTTCCTGCGTCAAACCCGCCTTAAGCCGCAGTTGCCTTATCTTTTCACCAATTTTCATAACTTATTTCTCCCAATAAAATTGAGTTTAAAAAGTTTTTGTAAACTAAACTTTTTGTTTAGTGATCTTAAACCTAGCACACACTTTAACACAGATAAAAAAATATGTCAATACTATTTTTTGTAAATAATATTGACATATCTGGAAATTTATTCTATGTTTGATCTAATAAGTTTTTATTCTAACGCCGACCCACGGTCTTCAAACCGGCATTAAAACCAAACATCATTTGCCCATCATATCATGAATTTCAGTATAAAAAGTCTATTTTGCTGCTAAAAACGAAATCCGCAATTTTGAAGCAAAAATGACGGTAAACGAAAAATTGCACACACAAGCGTTGCTTTATCAAGCTACACTCAAGCAAATTAAGTTGCAGTAGCGCCACCGGCTTTTTCAAGCACCCTCCACATCCCATCTTTTGGTTTATACAGCACCACCCTATACTTTTCCATGCCGCCATCGTCCAGGAACCTCACCGTCACGGTGCCATCGGGATTGCCCTGAACAACGGGCTTTCCTATATCGTCCTCCATTCCGACACCCAGGCCATCTATCCGTGCCACCATAACGGGATCAGAACGCCACGGCTGATGCCCTCCCAGTTCCCAGGCCAAGTTTTGTGGTGTCAGGCCGCCCTCGGTGATGCGCCATCCTTCCCGGGTTTTGTCCACGACGAAAAAGCCTGTGTAGTAAAAGATTCCCGTTCGCGGGTTGTCATCGGTAACCTCGATATGCCGTGTCTCAACGAAAAACCTCGCCTGTCCATTTTGCCTTCCAGCAGGAAGGAGCTTTAAAAGCTCTACCTGCACGGTACCCTGCCATGATGCAAGGAACTCTTGATAGGCGTGTTTACGCCTCCATTGCTCACTCCAACATCGATAGGCCTCCTCATACAGCTGTAAGCCCTCGCCTATGGTTCCGCCTAGCGCCGCCATCTGGCGCTCGGTCAAATTTGATGCCGTCTTTAAAGTGTCAAAATAAAAGCGCAAGGCCGCCTCAGGCGAGTCAAATGCCTGCAAGGAATCTGCATCGCTGTAGCTATGTTCCTGTCGTCGATACCCCGCCTCTTGTTCCTTATCTGATTTTAAATCCAAAAAGTCAGGTACCCTAAAGTTAGATGCCCTGCCGTTATAATCAAAAAGCATTACAGTTGTTAAAAATGCCGCAGCTATAACCACAACAAATCTTTTCTTCACGGCCGTTTCACCCTCTCTTCATCAGTTCATTTTTCAAGCATAATGATCAATTCAGCCAAAAATGCCCGCTGTTTTTGAAATACATCCTTTCAAAATGAACATTCTTCTACCTTCAAGATTAATTATCCCTCTACAGTTGAAAACTTATTTAGTTTCTCAGCATTTTTGTCGCAGTCTTGTATATTCACAAGTTAATGGCTTTATCATGGTGGACAAACAACGTTAAAGAAACCACAATTCCAAAAAATACAATAAAGAATACAGTACCCAGAGTTACAGGTTGCAAATTCCGAACATTTGCCGTTATCGCAGGGCATTGTATGCCGCAATTTCCGTACTTTTTATAAAAATTATTGCTTTTTGTTTGAAAACGTGATATATTTTCTGTGCGTATCTAAAATAAATCGTTCGACATGATCCAAAAAGCAAAAAGATGTAGGAAAATACAAAACAAGGCAAACAGCAAGAAAGGGGTTATAATCCATGGAAATTTTACAGGATATACTGGCAGCTTTGAGCGTAATCTTAAACGGTTTGCCTCAAGGACTACTGGCATTATCCTATGGTTTTGCATCGGTACCAACTGCCCTGGCTTTCATAGTCGGCGCTGCCGGCAACGCGCTGGTGGGCTCTGTCGCGCCGGTATCATTTCAGGCCGAAACCATAACAGTGGCGGGAACCATGGGGCAGGACAGGCGCGAACGCTTATCCATGACCTTCCTGGGCGGCTGCATCATGACGCTAATAGGCCTCTTTGGGCTTTTAGAAAGGATCGTGGATTTTGTGGGCCCTGTCATTACCAGCGGCATGATGGCCGGCGTGGGTATCATGCTGGCAAAAGTATCCATAGATATGGCCAGAAAAAATCCTACTGTTGGGTTCAGCTCAATGATAGTCGGCTTTATCACTTACCTTTTAACCAAAAACCTGGTATATACCATCACGGTTTCAGTGGTGGTGTCCAGCGCAATCTCGCTTATGCTGAAGAAAAAGTCGGATATTCAGGTAACCGAAAAAGAAGGGTTTGTGCTGCAGAGATTTACGATCAATCCCACGGTGATACGGGGCGCACTGGCCATGGTATGCCTCAACATTGGTGCCAACATAGCCTTTGGAAAGATAACTGGGCAGATTGCCAAAACCGATGTAAACGTCGATCACCTGTCCGTCATAAGCAGCCTGGCCGATATGGTTTCCTCCCTGTTCGGAGGCGGCCCTGTTGAGTCGATCATATCTGCAACTGGCAGTGCCCCACATCCCGTTTGGTCGGGGGTACTCATGATGGCTCTGATGGCCGCTATACTGTTGGCGGGATTGTTACCCAAGATAGGGAGATTTATCCCGAGCGAGTCCATTGCGGGGTTCCTGTTCGTGCTGGGCGCAATAGTCACCGTACCCACAAACGCTGCAAACGCTCTGGCAGGCGGCGACATACCCGGCGGGCCCATCGTAGGAGGAGTAACCATGACGGTTACCGCCATCACCGATCCATTCCTGGGAATGCTGGCAGGCCTTGTGCTCAAGCTGCTCGGGTCCGTAATAAGGCTGTGAATGTTCACAACAAACTGTAAATCCAAGATGCTTAATACGTAGAATTTAACTATCAGGCGCAGTGAGACCTGCATCGCTACGCCATAAATGCTTTAAATTTAGAATACGACGCAACAGGCTGGAAAGGAGGTCTTCCCATGGCGCAAAAAACTTATACGCTTCATGTGGCTGGCGTCACAAGGGAGCTGCCAATTGTTAAGATCAGCGATGACCTGGCCATAGCCAGTTTCGTCATACTGGGCGATACCGAGTTGGTGTGCGCCGCTGCGGCCCAGCTGGTCAAAAAGCTTCCCCCGGTTGACATACTGGTCACAGCGGAAGCCAAAGGGATACCCCTTGTGTTTGAGATGTCCCGGTTGCTTGGAATGAAACGCTATATCGTGGCTAGAAAGAGCATTAAACCTTATATGGAATCACCCATTGTGGATGAAGTGGTATCGATAACCACACAGAAAAAGCAAATCCTGTGCCTGGACCACAACGATGCCTCCCTGGTAAAGGGCAGGCGCGTGGCCATAATTGACGACGTCATAAGCACAGGAGAATCGGTACAGGCCGTCGAACGGCTGGTCACCAAAGCAGGAGGGATAGTGGTCGCAAAAGCGGCCATCCTGGCCGAGGGAGACGCTGCCCAGCGGAATGACATAATATTTTTGGAAAAGCTGCCTTTGTTCCCGCTAAAGTGAAATTTGATCATCAAAAAGGCATCCCTATATGAGGGATGCCAAACTTTCTTTGTCCAGTATGACGATTTTCCGGCGCCCCTCCAGCTTTATCCAGCCCATCTTCTGGAAGTATGACAGCTTTCTGCTGAGCGTCTCGGGAGACATGCCGGTATGGGACGCCAGGTCGCCCTTGCTGAGCTCAAGTACCACCTCGTCGTTATGCGTCGCAAGTTCGAGCAAGGCCCGCGCAATCCTGGCCTCCACGCTGCGGGTAGTTAAATCTTCAATCAACCTCTCGGCCTTTTCCAATCTCATGCTAAGCTCTTCCAGTATCTTTAAAGCTATGGCAGGGTATTTCATCATGAGCTGCTTCAGGCTCTGGCCATCCAGCACGCACACCTCGGTATCCTCCAGGGCCTGAGCATTGTCCGTCAAGGGGACGTGTACAAACAGGGATAGCTCACCCATGAAATCCCCCGGCCCCAGTACCCTGACCACCTGTTCCCTGCCCGACTCGGAAATCCTGGTTATTTTCACTTTGCCCCTGTGGATGACAAACAGCTTTTCTCCCTTTTCCCCGGCCATATAAATCATTTCGCCTTTAGCATAAGTCCTGCTGTAGGTGATGTTTTCTATCTCCGTTATCTCCTGGCTGTTCAACGCATTGAATATAGGAACCAGATGTACGCAGCTCTGCCTCGACTTCTCACAGTTACAACTCCGGTCCATGGAATATCCCCCCTTCCCCGGTACAGCGCCATTCCCACATACAGGCCAGTTAAGCATGCATACAGTTCAAAACTGTAGCACACAACATGCTGTTTGCCGCTTTGTAACTTTTTATATTTTGCCTTTTGTTTTATACTTCTGGTCGTTCTATTGCCTGTAGGCCAGCAGCCTTACGGCGTTAATTATGACGATCAGCACGCTTAACTCGTGGACAAGCATGCCGGATGACAGAAACACCTTCTTTGCCAGTACCCCTGCAAGCAAAAGCGCTGCTACTATTATAGCAAAAAATATGTTCTGCTTCATATTTCTCACCGTGGCCCTGCTCAGCCCAATGGCATAAGCCAGCTTCTTTATTTCGTTTGACATCAGCACCACATCGGCGGTCTCCATGGCCACATCGGTACCTGCACCGCCTATGGCAATTCCCAGATCAGCCGAAGCCAGGGCCGGGGCGTCGTTGACCCCGTCACCTACCATTGCAGCGGGGCCAAACTGCCGCGAAACGTCCTCAAGCACCTTAACCTTGTCCTCGGGAAGGAGCTCGGCGTAATGTTCGTCTATGCCAAGCTGCTGAGCTATTGCCGCCGCAGTTCTCCTGTTATCTCCCGTCAGCATCACAATCTTTCTTATACCCAGCCGCTTTAAATCGGCAATTAGCTGCTTTGCATCAGCCCGTACCGCATCGGCTATGGATATGACGCCCAGTACCCTCTCGACATTTGAAATGATGACCACCGTCTGGCCGCGCTCTTCCTCCTGCCTTATATACTCCTCCTGCTCTTGCTCTATCCTCACCCCGTTTTCCAGCATCAGCTTCCTGTTGCCTATTAGATAATCCTGTCCCCTGACCTTCACCTTCAAACCTTGTCCGGGTATGATCTCTGACGTCTCGGCAAACTCACCTATCGGCCCCAGCTTCTCCTGGGCAGCGCTTACTATGGCTTTGGCCAGCGGATGTTCCGAATAGCTCTCGCCGATAGCGGCTACGATCAATAGTTCATTCTCATCCATGCCAAATGACTTTATTCCCGTAACCCTGGGCCTTGCTTCCGTCAGGGTGCCGGTCTTGTCGAAGGCCAGAACCTTTATCTGCCCCAGCTTCTCCATGACCTCGCCACCCTTTATCAGCACCCCGTGCCTGGCCCCGTTGCCGATCCCCGCCACTATTGAAACCGGCGTGGCTATCACCAGGGCACCCGGGCAGGCTATGACCAGCAGGGTAAGCGAAAGCCGCAGGTCCCTGGTAAATATAAACAGCAGAACGGCAAAAACTATGATGAATGGGGTATAATATCTCGAGAACGTCTCCAGGAATTTCTGGGTTTTGGCCTTTTTGTCCTGCGCCTCCTCCACCATCTGAAGTATCCTTGCAAAGGTGGTGTCCTCTCCCACCCTGTCGGCTCTTATCTTGAGATACCCCGATTCAATGACGGTTCCAGAAAACACCGTGTCCCCGGTTTCCTTGTTTACCGGGATGGATTCCCCGGTGATTGCCGCCTGGTTGACATAGGCATTGCCTTCTGTGACGGTGCCATCCACCGGTATCCTCTCGCCCGGCTTTACGATGACGGTGTCCCCTTTTACCACCTCTTGGGGCAATATCTCCATCTCTTGGCCGTCCCTTATCACTCTCGCCATGTCAGGCATCATATTGAGCAGCGCCTTAATGGATGCTCTGGTCTTCTCAAGGGTCCTGGACTCCAGGTAATCGCCCAGGGTAAAAAGGAAGGTAACCGCCGCGGCCTCCCAGTATTCCCGCAAATATACCGCACCTATCACAGCCAACGATACCAAGGCATCGATGCCCAGTATTCTGTATTTGATTCCCGCAATAGCCTTTCTCATAATGGGAATACCTGCCACCATGGCCGCTCCAAGCATAAACACATCGGCAATCACCGGAGACACAACTGCCCTTTTTAATACAAAGGAAACTATTATCAGCATTCCGGACAGCACCACTCTCTGGAGTTTTGTCGTCCTCATCACATTCTCCTCCCAGCTGTAAACAAAATTGCCTGTACAACAGCAGTTAAACGCTATAGCACGATTGCCGCAAAAACTACCTTTCGCCCAGTACCCTGTAGCCCAGCCCTTCGATGACGCGCTTGACATCATCTGAAGACACCACAAGCTCGTCGAATGTCACCTTTACCCTGCTGGAATTAAACAGCACTTCAACGCTCTCGACGCCCTTGGTACGCCTCAAAGCATTCTCAATCTTTGCCATACACGAAGGGCAGGTCAAGGTTTCCAGCTGATAATTCTTTGTAGTCATAAAGGTCATCCTCCTCAAAAATTTTGTTTTTTTATATTTTGTGACTCAATTTTAATAAATATCTGCTGCAATTTCTTTGACCTGGATCAAATTCGCATTTAAAAAAATCCGTGTGCTCATTAAATAGAAAATGGGAGCCGCGTATTTAAAGTGCGGCTCCCCTCTCGCCTGTCGCGGAAGCAAATAGCAGCGCATAATTATCGGTCATACGCGCTACAAGCTGCCGCTGTGGCTACTTATCTTTAACGCCTGCTGCACAATCCTGTCATTGCAGTACTACAAGATGCGCCATCGTGACCACTTGTCTTTAACAGCCATATAACATGGCAACAGCCCATGCATGGCAGCTGTGTGGCATTCCTATCCCGTGTAAATTTTTCAGCCAAAACATCACAAATTCCTTACAAAGCGCTGGCCAAATTCCCTGCACTGCTGCAGCGCCTGTTCATCGGGGTTCCACAGAGCCCTTATGCCCTCATCTACAACCTCAAAGCCGGCATCCTTCAGCTCCTCAGTGATAATCTTTACGCCTTCGCCGCTCCATCCATAGGCTCCAAAAGCGGCCGCCTTTTTGTTTTTAAAGCCCAAACCTTTTATCATCTCGAGAATGCCCGATATGGAGAAGGAGATTCCCCTGTTTATGGTAGGCGAACCCACCAGCACAGCCTTGGATTTGAACACCTCGGTTATTATATCGTTTTTGTCATACTTAGAAGCGTTATACAATTTAACCACCACGGCATCATCGGAAGACCTTATGCCTTCTGCAATTGCCTCTGCCATTCGCCTGGTGCCATTCCACATGGTATCATATATGATGGTGATTTGGTTTTCCTGATAATTGTCGGCCCATTCCAGATACTTGTTCACAATCTGAAGCGGGTTGTCCCTCCATATAATGCCATGGCTGGTACATATGATATCAATGGGCAACCCCATATCCATGATCTCTTTAATCTTCTTTGTGACAAAGCCGCTAAAAGGCGTCAATATGTTGGCGTAATACTTCATGGCTTCGTAATACAGCTCATCCTGATCCACCTGATCGTTGAAGAGGCGCTCCGAGGCGTAGTGCTGGCCGAATGCGTCATTGCTGAACAGAATGTTCTCACCCGTCATGTATGTAAACATGCTGTCGGGCCAGTGGAGCATCCGCGCCTCGATGAAAATCAGCTTGCTCTCCCCTATATCCAGGGTATCGCCGGTCTTCACTTCAACGAAATTCCAGTCGTGGTGATAGTGCCCCTTCAACGACCTTACGGCATTGGCAGTGCAATATATTGGAGTATCGGGAATCTCCCTCATAAGCTCAACCAGTGCACCGCTGTGGTCTATCTCCCCGTGATTTACAACAATGTAGTCGATCTCGTTGAGGTCTATCTCCTTCTTCAGGTTTCGGACAAACTCATCTGCAAAGGGCTTCCATACCGTGTCTATCAGGACGGTCTTCTTATCCCTTATGAGATAGGAATTGTACGAGGAACCCCTGTGGGTCGAGAGCTCGTTGCCGTGAAACCTCTTAAGCTCCCAGTCTATCTTGCCCACCCAGGTGACTTTTTCAGTTATCTTTTGCGACATCTAAAGCACCTCCATATATTGGTCTATAGTCTGCAAACCTTTTATACAATTAATACACCCAAATTTCGTGTTTGAAACCATTTTTCATGTTACTCGAGTTTGCGTCGAATTTGATTTTGCTGCACACTTAATCTTTTCATTTGCTGCCAATTTTGCTTCAAAACTGCGGATTTCATTTGAAACAGCAAAACTTAACTTTACACTAACTTTGCAGAATACATAAAAAACCACCGCTAACAAATGCGGTGGACTTCGGTGGGCTTACAACGATCCGCGCTTTTTCTTTGAACCGGATTTTTGGGTCAGCTGCTTCTGCTGCTTCTTGCCCTGTTCTTTCGCATCCTGCAGCTTTTCTCTCAGCCTGAATATCTCATCCCTGATTTGAGCGGCCTTTTCAAACTCCAGGGCTGCTGCGGCGTCCCTCATCTCCTTCTCCAGCTTCTCTATACGGGAATGTATCTCCTCAACCGACAGCTGCTCTTTCACATCATAATCGGCGGGCTGCTCGGCTACGGCTTTTGTAGCCTCTATGATGTCGTGTATGCCCTTCACAACCGTCCTTGGGGTAATCCCGTGCCTTTGGTTGTATTCCATCTGGAGCCGACGTCGCCTGTTGGTCTCATCTATGGCCCTACGCATGGAATCGGTTATGGTATCGGCGTACATTATGACTTTGCCATTGACGTTTCGCGCAGCGCGGCCAATGGTCTGTATAAGCGAGGTCTCGGAGCGAAGGAAACCCTCTTTGTCAGCGTCAAGTATGGCCACCAGCGACACCTCCGGAAGGTCCAGACCTTCCCTGAGCAGGTTTATCCCCACCAGAACGTCAAACTCGCCCTTTCGCAGGTCGCGAATGATTTCCATGCGCTCGATGGTATCGATGTCCGAATGCAGATACCGTACCCTTATGTCCATCTCCCTTAAGTATTCGGTAAGGCTCTCGGCCATCTTTTTGGTCAGAGTGGTAACCAGCACCCGTTCATTTCTTTCAACGCGCTGGCGTATCTCGCCAATCAAGTCGTCGATCTGCCCCTCCACCGGCCGCACCACCACCTCGGGATCAACCAGTCCCGTAGGCCTTATGATCTGTTCAACCACGCGCGACGACTTGCTGAGCTCATACGGTCCCGGAGTGGCGCTGACGTAGATGACCTGGTTTATCTTGCTTTCAAACTCCTCAAAGGTAAGAGGCCGGTTGTCATAAGCTGCCGGCAGTCTAAAACCGTACTCCACCAGGTTCTCCTTTCTGGAGCGGTCGCCGGCATACATGGCCCGCAACTGCGGTATGGTGACGTGGGACTCGTCTATGAACATGAGGAAGTCCTCGGGAAAATAGTCCAGCAGGGTATAAGGGGGCTCGCCAGGCTGCCTGCCGTCCAGATAGCGTGAATAGTTCTCTATGCCGTTGCAATATCCCACCTCGCGCATCATCTCGATGTCGTAGTTGGTGCGTTGCAGCAGGCGCTGGGCTTCTACCAAACGTCCCTGGTCCCTCAGTTCCTTAACCCTTATCTCAAGGTCACGCTCTATCTGTGCGATGGCTCGTTCCAGGCGTTCGCGCGACGATGCATAGTGCGAAGCAGGGAATATGGCCACATGGGTGCGGTACCCCAGCACCTCTCCGGTCAAGGCATCGATCTCGGCGATCCTCTCGATCTCATCGCCAAAAAATTCCACACGTATGGCCCGGCCGGAAGACCCTGCAGGGAATATCTCCACCACATCTCCCCTGACCCGGAAGGTTCCCCGCACGAAGTTTATATCGTTTCGCTGATACTGTATGTCCACCAGCTTGCGCAGCACCTCATCCCTGTCCTTTACCATCCCGGGCCGCAACGACAGGGTGAGGTCCCTGTATTCCTTGGGGTTTCCCAGGCCATAGATGCACGATACGCTGGCCACGATTATGACGTCCCTGCGTTCGAACAACGCCGAAGTAGCCGAATGGCGCAGCTTGTCTATCTCGTCGTTAATCGAAGTCTCCTTCTCGATGTAGGTATCGGTGGCTGGCACGTAAGCCTCTGGCTGATAGTAGTCGTAATAGCTCACGAAGTATTCGACTGCGTTGTCGGGGAAGAACGCCTTGAACTCGCTGCACAGCTGAGCCGCCAGCGTCTTGTTGTGCGCCAAAACCAGAGTCGGGCGCTGGACGCGCTCGATTATGTTTGCCATGGTAAAGGTTTTACCCGAACCGGTAACCCCTATCAGGGTTTGATGCTTCTCGCCTTTATTTAAACCCTCTACCAGTGCCTCAATGGCTTTAGGCTGATCCCCTTGAGGTTTGAAATCCGACTTTATTTTAAAACGCATTGCCCGCTCACTCCTCCAGAGTCAATTATACCACAATTCATACGTCATCAAAATATTTATGTTGATGAACGCTGTTACGTTATGTGAACTAGGTCCACTTATCGTACTTACAGATTGCTAAAATTGTCCAAACCAGTTTCACTGGTGGCATTATAGCAAATATGCGAGCATCCTGATTGTTCATATTTTATTATGACCAAAATAATGGAAAAAGCAGGTAACATTACCTGCTTTTTTATATTATCCTTATCCCTTTAGTTTTAATCTCTTTTATAAATGGATCATCTTTTTCAAATGCATCGCTATTGACTTCTCCCCGCCCTGGAAGGGGCGAGGATTCTTGACAGCTCCGAATTTCAGGCCGTCTTCCCTACTGGGTGGATATTCCACTCAATAGGGCAACACAGGTGTGGTGTGTACCTCACACCTGTGGGGCAAGCCAATAGCCCTACTACCAGGCTTAAAGAGC
>NZ_FOXR01000047.1:0-11543 GCF_900115765.1 Caldicoprobacter faecalis
AAATTATCTCTGTAATATTTTTTAAAACCCATAGTTGACATTTTTACTGAATAAAATTATCCTTTTTGAGGTGACATTTTCACAGACTATTGACACATATTTAAACACAAAAATGGCTCATTTTTGAGCCCTTTCTCCAAGAACAAACGCGAAAACAACACAATAAATATTTACAGTTTCTGCTGATATCGGGATTGCCCCAATATCAGCAGAAACATCGCCACGTAACATAACCCCTGTTACGCCTCAATCAGACAGATGCTGCCGCTGTTTTTCTATCATTTTGTTTTTCGTCCTCCTGAGCTTTAAGCTCTTCCTCGGTACGCACCTCGATATCGCGGTACCTGCTCATGCCAGTGCCTGCCGGAATTAGCTTGCCGATGATGACATTCTCCTTAAGGCCCATCAGAGGATCGATCTTGCCCTTTACGGCTGCATCGGTCAGCACGCGCGTGGTTTCCTGGAAGGAAGCAGCTGACAGGAAGGAATCGGTGGCCAGCGATGCTTTAGTGATTCCCAGCAGCACCCTCTTGGCCACAGCAGGCTGCCCGCCCTGCTGCACAATCCTCTCGTTTTCTCTCTCGAACTCGAATATATCTACCAGGCCACCAGGCAACATGTCGCTGTCACCTGGATCTTCTACTCTCACCTTGCGGAGCATCTGCCTGATGATTATCTCGATATGCTTATCATTTATATCTACACCCTGGTAACGATAAACCTTTTGAACCTCCTGCAAGAGATAAGCCTGTACGCCCTTTACACCCTTTATCTTCAATATATCGTGCGGATTGACCGAACCTTCGGTAAGCTCATCCCCTGCTTCAATCTGCTGCCCATCTTCTACCCTTATTCGGGCACCATAGGGCACCGTATAGACCTTGGTTTCTCCGTCAGGCGACGTTACAATGATCTCCCTCTTCTTCTTGGTATCGTTTATCTTGACGGTACCTGAAATTTCGGAGATAACCGCCAATCCTTTGGGCTTACGCGCTTCAAACAACTCCTCAACGCGCGGCAGACCCTGGGTGATATCCTCGCCGGCGACGCCACCGGTGTGGAAGGTTCTCATGGTCAGCTGAGTACCCGGCTCGCCAATGGACTGGGCAGCAATGATACCAACCGCTTCTCCCACGTTTACAGGATGGCCGGTGGCCAAATCAATGCCGTAGCACTTGGCGCATACGCCATACTCGGTACGGCAGGTAAACACGCTGCGTATGCACACCTTTTGAATGCCGGCCTTTACAATCCGCTCAGCCTTTTCGTGGTCTATGAGCTCATTGGTGTATACTATGACCTCTCCAGTATTGGGGTCTATGACGTCTTCTGCGGCGTAACGCCCTAAAATCCTGTCGATGAGCGGTTCGATGACCTCGTTACCTTCCCTTATCTCCGTCACCTCAAAGCCCTTTACCTCTTCTCCCAGTCTCGCAAAGCAGTCCTCTTCCCGTACGATGACGTCCTGGCTGACGTCAACCAAACGCCTGGTAAGATAACCCGAGTCAGCGGTACGCAGCGCGGTATCAGCTAATCCCTTTCTGGCGCCATGGGTGGATATGAAGAATTCCAGTACAGTCAAGCCCTCGCGGAAGTTAGAACGTATGGGCACCTCTATGATCACGCCAGCCGGGTTGGCCATAAGGCCGCGCATTCCGGCAAGCTGCCTGATCTGGTTAATGCTGCCACGTGCACCAGAGTTGGCCATCATGTACAGGTGGTTAAATGGGTCCATGGCAGCTAAAAGGGCCTGGGTGACCTTATCGGTGGTCTCATTCCATATGGATATGATCCTGTTGTACCTCTCTTCATCCGAGATAAGGCCACGGCGATACTGCCTCTCAATCCGTGCAACCTCTTCGTCGGCTTGTTTGAGAAGCTCTTGCTTCTCTTCGGGCACCACGATATCGGATACGCCTATTGTAATGGCGCCTTTTGTAGCATAGTGGAAACCCAGCGCCTTTATCTTATCCAATACAATGGCGGTTTCGGTATTGCCATATTTGCGGTAACACCTGTCAACTATTTTTTCCAGCATCTTTTTATCTACCAGAGTATTGATTTCCAGGTCAAAGGCCTCATCCGGATTATTTCTGTCCTTGAATCCCAAATCCTGCGGAATGGCCTCGTTGAATATAACCCTGCCGGGCGTCACATCTATCAGTTTAGATACCTTCTCCCCATTTATCTCCTTTGTAACCCTCATCTTAACGCGGGCATGAAGTCCCACCTGACCCGTCTGATATGCCATTATCACCTCGTCGGGCCCTGTGAACACCCTTCCTTCGCCTTTCTCGCCTTCACGCTCAATGGTGAGATAATAACACCCTATAACCATATCCTGAGTGGGGCATACCACAGGCCGGCCATCCGAAGGCTTTAGCATGTTATGGATGGATAACATCAAAAAGCGTGCCTCAGCTTGAGCTTCTACCGACAGCGGAACGTGTACCGCCATTTGGTCACCGTCAAAATCAGCGTTGTATGCTGTACACACCAGCGGGTGAATCTTTATGGCGCGCCCCTCTACCAAAACGGGCTCAAAGGCCTGGATTCCCAGACGGTGCAGTGTAGGTGCACGGTTCAAAAGCACGGGATGCTCCTTTATGACCTCCTCCAGCACATCCCATACTTCGGGCCTTACGCGCTCCACCATGCGCTTTGCGCTCTTTATGTTGTGGGCCAGCCCTCTTTCAACCAACCTCTTCATGACAAAAGGCTTAAACAGCTCCAGCGCCATCTCCTTTGGAAGCCCGCACTGATACATCTTAAGCTCGGGCCCCACCACGATTACAGAACGTCCCGAATAGTCCACGCGCTTTCCGAGCAGGTTTTGACGAAATCGCCCCTGTTTACCTTTAAGCAAATCGCTCAAGGACTTAAGCGGCCTGTTGCCCGGCCCTGTAACGGGGCGACCCCTCCTCCCGTTATCTATAAGGGCATCCACCGCTTCCTGCAGCATTCGTTTTTCATTTCTCACGATGATATCAGGAGCTCCCAGTTCCAGCAACCTCTTGAGACGATTGTTGCGGTTAATCACCCGCCTGTAAAGGTCATTGAGGTCCGAGGTAGCAAAACGGCCACCATCCAGCTGCACCATGGGACGGAGCTCAGGCGGAATAACCGGAATAACATCCAATATCATCCATTCTGGCCTGTTGCCCGACTTTCTGAAAGCCTCCACCACTTCCAGGCGCTTTATGAGGCGTATACGCTTTTGACCTGTAGCCGTCTTTAGCTCCTCTCGCAGCTCTTTGGACAGTGCATCCAAGTCAATCTCCTGTAGCAGCTCCTTTATGGCCTCGGCTCCCATCCCCGCCCGGAACCTGTTGCCGTATGTCTCCTGATACTCCCTATATTCCCTCTCGGTCAAAAGCTGCTTTTTGACCAGAGGCGTATCGCCCGGGTCTATTACCACATAAGCGGCAAAATACAAAACTTTTTCCAGAGCCCGGGGCGACATATCAAGCAGCAAGCCCATGCGGCTGGGAACGCCCTTAAAGTACCATATATGGGATACTGGGGCAGCCAATTCAATATGCCCCATGCGCTCGCGGCGCACCTTAGACTTGGTCACTTCTACGCCGCAACGATCGCATATGATTCCCTTATACCGAACCCTCTTGTACTTTCCACAGTGGCATTCCCAGTCCTTTGTAGGTCCGAAGATTCTCTCACAAAACAGGCCATCCTTTTCAGGTTTTAAAGTCCTGTAGTTTATGGTCTCGGGCTTTTTAACCTCGCCCCGAGACCACTCGCGAATTTTATCAGGAGAAGCTAAACCAATCTGTATAGAGTCAAAGTTATTGAGTTCCACCGAAGCTTCCGCTCCTTTCTTTAATAGTCTTACTCTTCATCGTCTATATCCTTTAGGCTGTCCAAATCGTCCAGGTCCTCTAAACCAGGTATATCCACGATGTCGTCCAAATCAAAATTCTCCAGTTCCTCATCTTCAAAATCCTTCTCTTCATCTTTTTCTTCTACCGGCTCTTCCACAACCTTATCCTTCTCTCGCCCTTCTATATTTACGCCCAGTTCTTCTATGTCATCATCGACAGTCTCTTTGATAGCTATCTCTTCTTTTTCTTCTGACAGCACTTTTACGTCAAGTCCCAAGCTCTGCAGCTCCTTAATAAGCACCTTGAACGATTCGGGTACGCCCGGCTCTGGGATGTTTTCCCCTTTTACAATAGCCTCATACGTTTTGACGCGTCCCACCACATCGTCGGATTTTACCGTCAACATCTCCTGCAGGGTATGAGCAGCACCGTAAGCCTCCAGGGCCCAAACTTCCATCTCGCCAAACCTCTGACCGCCAAACTGCGCCTTACCTCCTAGAGGCTGCTGAGTAACCAGCGAATAAGGCCCAGTGGAACGTGCATGGATCTTATCATCAACCAGGTGCACCAGCTTCATCATGTACATATACCCTACCGTCACGCGGTTCTCAAACGGCTCACCCGTACGGCCATCGTAAAGGGTGACCTTTCCATCCCGGCTGAAACCGGCTTTCTCAAGTGCATCCATTATATCCTCCTCGTTGGCACCGTCGAAAACCGGCGTAGCCACATACCAGCCAAGAGCTTTGGCCGCAAGACCTAAATGCGTCTCCAGCACCTGTCCAATGTTCATACGAGACGGGACGCCCAAAGGATTGAGCACTATCTCCAGCGGAGTACCGTCCGGCAGGAAGGGCATATCCTCCTCGGGCAATATCCTGGATATGACGCCCTTGTTTCCATGGCGCCCGGCCATTTTATCGCCCACAGATATCTTGCGCTTCTGCGCCACATACACCCTTACCATCTGATTGACGCCTGGTGCCAGCTCATCGCCGTTTTCACGGCTGAACACCTTCACATCCACCACAATTCCGCCTTCGCCGTGAGGAACCCTCAGCGAGGTGTCTCTGACCTCACGGGCCTTCTCACCAAATATGGCCCTCAACAGCCTTTCTTCAGCCGTCAGCTCGGTCTCGCCCTTGGGAGTAACCTTACCCACCAGTATGTCTCCTGCTTGCACCTCAGCGCCTACCCTTATGATGCCCCTTTCGTCCAGGTCCTTGAGAGCATCCTCACCCACATTGGGTATCTCCCTGGTTATCTCTTCGGGGCCCAACTTAGTATCACGAGCTTCAACCTCATATTCTTCTATATGAATAGAGGTATATACGTCCTCCTTTACCAGCTTTTCACTGATCAGGATAGCGTCCTCGTAGTTATAACCTTCCCAGGGCATAAAACCCACCAACACGTTTTTCCCCAGAGCCAGCTCACCATGGTCCGTGGAAGGCCCGTCCGCTATGACCTGTCCCTTTTCAACCCGTTGCCCCACATCTACAATGGGGCGCTGATTTATGCAAGTGCCCTGGTTAGAACGAGCAAACTTAATCAGGTTATATACTTCTTCCTTACCACCATCCTCTTTAATCACAATCTGATCAGCAGAAACTTTTTTGACCACTCCGGACTCTTTTGCCACCACGACTACTCCAGAATCTTTAGCAGCCCTGTATTCCATACCTGTTCCGATTATAGGTGCCTCGGTACGTATGAGGGGAACAGCCTGGCGCTGCATGTTGGAACCCATCAGAGCGCGATTGGCGTCATCGCTTTCAAGGAAGGGAATCAGCGATGCAGCGACAGACACGACCTGTTTGGGTGAGACGTCCATGAGCTCTACCTGTTCCCTGGGCACCTCGTATATCTGGTCCCTGAACCTGGCCATGACGCGCTCGTTTGCAAAGTATCCATTTTCGTCCAGCTTTTCGTTGACCTGGGCAATCACGTACTCGTCCTCTTCATCGGCAGTAAGGTAGACTATCTCATCAGTTACCCTCTTGTTTTTCTGATCCACTTTCCTGTACGGAGATTCGATGAAACCGTACTCATTGATACGGGCATAAACGCTGAGAGAGTTTATCAAACCAATATTGGGTCCCTCTGGGGTCTCTATAGGACAGATTCGACCATAGTGGGAGTGGTGTACGTCTCTCACTTCGAAGCCTGCACGCTCGCGGCTCAAACCTCCAGGCCCCAAAGCGCTTACCCTTCGCTTATGAGTCAGTTCAGCTAACGGGTTGGTTTGATCCATAAACTGAGAAAGCTGGCTGCTGCCAAAAAACTCTTTAATGGCAGCCACCACAGGACGAATATTTATAAGAGCCTGAGGGGTTACCGTTTCCACATCCTGTATGGTCATTCTCTCCTTAATCACTCTTTCCATGCGCGACAGTCCAATCCTGAATTGGTTCTGCAATAGCTCGCCCACAGCTCGCACACGCCTGTTGCCTAAATGGTCGATATCATCAATATGGCCAATACCATTAAATAGATGAATAATATAGTTCACAGAGGCCACAATATCATCTGCTATAATGTGCTTGGGAATAAGCCTGTTAAGGTTTGCCCTCAAGGCCTCTTTCAGTTCCGGCTCGCTCAGATTCTGGTCAAGAATCTCCTTCAAAACAGGGTAATGCACCTTTTCGTTGATACCGACTTCCTGCGGATCAAAGCTCAAATACTGCCTTGCGTCAACGAAATGGTTGCCCACTATCTTGACGACCTTTTCATCATCCAGCAATACTTCTACCTGATTGACGCCGGCATCTTGTATCATCTCGGCTTTCTCGCGCGTAATCTTTTCTCCTGCTTCAGCTAATATCTCTCCAGTCGAAGGATCCACCACATCACGAGCACATATACGTCCATTCAACCTCGCGCTCAATGCCAGTTTCTTATTGACCTTATAGCGCCCCACCCGTGCCAGGTCATACCTTTTGGGATCGAAAAACAGCGACGTCAAAAGCTGCTTTGCGCTCTCGACGGTGGGCGGCTCACCTGGCCTCAAGCGCTTATAGATTTCAATCAAGGCCTCTTCTTCCGTCTTGGTATTATCCTTTTCCAAAGTATTCAATAGCCGTTCATCTTCACCAAGCGCTTCTTTAAGCTGGCCGTCGGTTCCATATCCCAGCGCTCGCAAAAGAACTGTTATGGGCAATTTGCGAGTACGATCAATGCGTACATATATCACATCGCTGGAATCGGTCTCATACTCCAGCCAGGCACCACGATTAGGTATAATAGTTGCAGAATACATCTTCTTGCCCGTTTTATCGGTCTGCTCAGAATAATACACACCCGGCGAACGTACCAGCTGGCTGACAACTACGCGCTCGGCTCCGTTAATTATAAAGGTGCCTCGCTCGGTCATCAAAGGAAAATCCCCCATAAACACTTCTTGCTCTTTTACCTCACCGGTCTCTTTATTGATGAGACGAACGCGGACCTTTAACGGAGCTGCGTAATTCATGTCCCTGTCCTTGCACTCCTGTACAGAGTACTTTGGATTATTTCCCAACCTGTAATCTACAAACTCCAGCACCAAATTCCCCGTATAATCGGTGATGGGCGAAATCTCCTCAAATACCTCTTTTAAACCCTCTTTTAAGAACCACTGATATGAATTCTTTTGAACCTCAATGAGATTTGGAATATCCAGCACCTCATCAATTCGAGAATAGCTCATCCTTGTCCTGTTCCCTACCTGAACTGGATGCACCATAAAAATTAATCACCCCTTAAATTTATTAAACGTCGACAAGCGTGTTCCATCATACCAATATGGCTACCGAAACAATATATGAGGGCAAAGTCAAAAATAAAAAATGACAAAAAGATCCCCCTCCGGTTTTTAACCCCACCACGAACCTACTTTGGCTTATTATAAATTATTCCCTTGAAATTTATACCCTATTCGGTGTAAAATATAAACACAACAGGAAATTATGTAATGAGTTATGACCTCCTTACCCATTAATGCAATTTTTAATATTATCATAACTATGTGTAGATGTCAACGGTTAAAAATTTTAAATTTCAATAAAAAAGGGACTCGTTTTAGAGTCCCTTTTAGTTATGCTCCTGTCATTTAATCTCGACTTTGGCACCGACTTCTTCGAGTTTAGCCTTAGCAGCCTCAGCTTCTTGCTTGCTGACGCCTTCCTTAACCGGCTTGGGTGCGCTCTCTACCAAATCCTTGGCTTCTTTCAAGCCCAAACCAGTCAGCTCGCGTACAACCTTGATAACCTTGATCTTTTCTGCTCCAACCTCAGTAAGGATGACGTCAAACTCTGTCTTCTCCTCTTCAGCCGGAGCAGCGGCAGCACCAGGTGCGCCAGCAACCGGGGCAACAGCCACCGGAGCAGCTGCGCTAACCCCAAACTCCTCTTCCAAAGCTTTTACCAGCTCTGCCAATTCCAAAACCGTCATATTTTTAATAGCTTCTATCAGTTGATTCTTATCCATTCTAAACTACCTCCCGTTCTAAAGATTTGTTTTTGATTTTTGAGCAAGTGCATTTTGTCTTTAAGCCTCTTTTTCTTTCTGTGCTTTGACAGCGTTTAAAGCATATACCAGCGCCCGTATTGGGCCACTGAGCACTCCCACCAGATTGGCGATGGGAGCATTTAAGCTGCCAAGCATTTTGGCAATAAGCTCTTCTCTGGATGGAAGCTTGGCCAGCGCCTTGATACCATCCACATCAATTATCTTTCCGTCCACCACTCCGACCTTAAACTCCATCTTGTTAAGCTCGTTCATGGTATCCAAAAGGATCTTGGCCGGAGCTACTGGATCTTTCACGCCAAAGGCTATGGCCGTAGGCCCTTCCAGATGAGGGATTAAACCTTCCAATCCTAATTCGCGCGCTGCAATCTCTATCAAGGTGTTCTTATATACCTTGTAGATTACCCCCGCTTCACGGAATTTCTTGCGGAGCTGATTGACCTCTTCAACCGTCAGGCCTTTATAATCCACCAAGATGGCACTGCTTGAATTGGATAACCTTTCCTTAATCTCGGATACAATCTGAACTTTTTCTTCGCGGACCGGCATCTCCTCTATCACCTCCTTTAAAGCAACGATAAGCAAAAACTAAAAAGCCCCCTTACCGCAAGACAGTAAGAGGGCAGTATATACCCATCCCTTTACCTTACCTCGGTAGGCTGTGCAAACACATTTAAGCGCAAAGGCACCTACTGTCTGCGGTAAGCCTTCAAATAAATTTTTTAGATTTTTAAATATTAGAATCTCGCCGGGTTTACCTTTATCCCCGGTCCCATGGTGCTGGACAGCACAATGCTTTTCAGATAAGTCCCCTTGGCAGCTGCGGGTTTGGCTCTAACTATAGCCTCTATCAAAGCCTGCAAATTCTCAAGCAACTTGTTTTCATCAAAAGATGCCTTCCCAATGGCTACATGCACAATACCTGCCTTATCCACACGATATTCTACCTTACCTGCTTTGATGTCCCGTACAGCCTTGCCCACTTCTATGGTTACCGTACCGGCCTTGGGATTGGGCATCAAACCTCGGGGACCTAAAATTCGCCCCAGCCTACCCACCATGGCCATCATATCAGGGGTAGCAACGCACACATCAAAGTCCAACCAGCCCTCGTTTTGAATGCGCGCCACCAGCTCTTCTGCTCCCACGTAATCAGCGCCTGCTTCTTCAGCCTCTTTTGCCTTGTCACCTTTGGCAAATACCAAGACCTTGACCGTCTTACCAGTGCCATGGGGTAGAACCACCGTACCGCGCACCTGCTGGTCAGCATGTCGGGGATCAACCCCTAATCTCACTGCAACTTCGATGGTTTCATCAAACTTTGCATTGGCAGTCTGCTTTACAAGCTTTACCGCCTCTTCAGGATCATACAGCTTGGTACGATCCACCAGCTTCAAAAGCTCCTGATACCTTTTACCTCGCTTCATGATTCAACCTCCTTGTGGTGTTAGGCGGAAAATACTCCTCCCACAATTTTCATCAGTCTTCTACGATTATGCCCATGCTGCGGGCAGTACCTGCAATCATGCTCATCGCGGCCTCAATGCTGGATGCATTCAGATCCGGCATTTTCAGCTCAGCAATTTCTCTGATCTGCTGCTTTGTTACTCTGCCTACCTTTTCACGGTTGGGGGCAGCAGAACCCTTTTCGATCCCAGCAGCTTTCTTCAACAAAACCGCTGCAGGCGGTGTCTTAGTAATAAACGTAAATGAACGATCCTGATATACAGTGATAACAACCGGGATTATTAACCCTGCTTGCTTTGCAGTCCTCTCGTTGAACTCCTTGCAAAACGCCATTATGTTAACGCCATGCTGTCCTAACGCTGGTCCAACTGGCGGAGCAGGAGTGGCTTTCCCGGCAGGAATTTGCAGCTTCACCACAGCTACCACTTTCTTAGCCATCTCTTACACCTCCTTAAATTTTCTGTATCTGATTGTACCGCAACTCTATGGGGGTCTCTCTGCCAAACATTGAAACCAAAACTCTTACCTTTTGCTTATCAGGATAAATCTCTTCAACCACCCCAATGAAATTCTCCAAGGGCCCTGATGTAACGCGCACGTTATCGCCCACTTCTACATCCAGTTTGATCGGAACATCCTCTACTCCCATCATGCGCACTTCTTCAGGAGTAAGAGGTACGGGCTTGGAACCAGGGCCTACAAATCCTGTCACACCTCTGGTGTTACGAACAAGATACCAGGATTCGTCAGTCATAATCATTTTTACCAATACATATCCTGGAAATATTTTCTTGCTAACTACTCTCTTTTTCCCGTTTTTGAACTCGATCTGTTCTTCGGTAGGAACTCTCACTTCCAGTATCAAATCCTGCATTCCACGGCTTTCTACCATCTTTTCAATATTAGCCTTTACTTTGTTCTCATACCCCGAATAAGTATGAACCACATACCACTTTGCTTGCTCTCTTTCGCTCATAAACCAAGGGCCTCCCTTTTTATTTGGCCCCCCTCTCTTACATCACGTTATCAACTTAAGGAGCTGGCCTAAAATCAAATCCACTATCCCTACCACTATTGCAAAGATCACAATAAAAACTATAGCTGCAATAGTAGCATTCACCAACTCCTTACGGTCGGGCCAAGATACTTTCTTCACCTCTGAAATAACATCCCGAAAATATTTTGCTATTCTCTTCCTTCGGCCAGACATCTTTGCCTCGGCTTTACCCTGGGCAATTTTCGCCATCATTTTCACACCCTCAACCTTTTTCTTATTGCTCTACGCTTTATCTTGTTTCCCTGTGAATGGTATGCTTTTTGCAGTACTTGCAGTATTTCCTCAGCTCCAACCTGTCGGGGTCATTTTTCTTGTTTTTGGTGGTATTATAGTTTCGCTGCTTACACTCGGAACAAGCCAGCGTGATATTTACTCGCATCCCCTACACCTCACTCCAGTTTATATTCGACTACCTGCTTCTTTGTAAATCAATACTATTTTAATTTACCATATAAACTTCATCCTTGTCAATGAGCTTTCAAGATTTTTCGGCCTAAAACGAAGTTTTCCCTGATAATTCACAATAAAAGCGCAGGCAACTACCTGCGCTTTTGTCGACCATGCTATAAAACCTTAAGCTTACTCGATGATTTTAGTTACAGCACCGGCGCCTACAGTCCTGCCACCTTCTCTTATAGCAAACCTCAACCCTTCCTCTATCGCTATGGGCGTAA